>NZ_JBGULU010000178.1:0-17547 GCF_045116495.1 Methanobrevibacter sp.
AAGAGCAGGCAGATACACAATGGCATTCTACTTTGCAGGAAACGACAACTACACAGGTGCATTCGCATCAGTATGTGTCGACTTGGACAAAAAACCAATCAAAATCAAAGCAAGTGCTAAATCCTACAAAGCAGCTACCAAAACCAAAAAGTACACAGTTACTTTATCCACAAAAGTATGTTCATCACACGATGGAAAAGCACACCTTAGAACTGGCCTTAAAGTTACTTTGACTGTAAACGGAAAAACCTTCACAGGCAAAACCAACAGCAAAGGACAAGTCACATTCAAAATAACTAACTTATCCAAAAAAGCAAAATACAAAGCTAAAGTTAGTTACGAAGGCGATGCTACATACGAATCTGCAAGCAAAACCGTAACCTTAACAGTAAATTAGTGAGATTCAATTCTCACTAACTTTTTTATTTTTTTAACTAATTTTATTTATTGCATGTAGATGTCTTTATTTTAATAACTAGTTTTTTAATTCAATATTGGTTTTTATAAAAAATAGGTTAATTTATTTTAATTAGTTTTGATTTAACTATAATTTAATTGATGCATTTTTTAATTAAAATGATAGTTAATTTGATGGAGATTTTGGTAAAATAGAAATTTCAAAAAAAGATAATAAATTAGCATGAAGCTAACTTATTTCATTGCATCTTTGACTCTATCAAAGATTCCTTTTTCAACATGTTTAATTTCATCCCCACTAACTTCAGCGAATTTATTAAGCAGGTCTTTTTGTTTTGAGTTTAGTTTTTTAGGAACTACTACAGTAACTGTAACATACATGTTTCCTCTGCCATTATGTCTGACGGAATTCATACCTTGTCCCCTTAATTTAAAGACAGTTCCGCTTTGTGTTCCTGCAGGTACTTTAAACTCAACTTCTTTTCCTTCAATGGTTGGAATGCTTATCAAATCACCCAATGCTGCTTGTGGGAAACTTATTTGTTGTTCTAAGTATAAATGATCGCCTTCACGTGCGAATTTTTTATGCCTTTTTATGTGTACGGTGACAATTAAATCTCCTTCAAGGCCTGGAGCGTCACCGCAGTTTCCTTCACCTGAAACTCTTAGGTGGTTGCCTTCATTGACTCCTTCAGGAATTTCGATTTTAATTGTTTTGCTTTTTCTTTTGTTTCCTTTTCCATGACAATCTTCACATGGGTCAGTAATGATTTTTCCTGTTCCGCCACATTCTCTACATGGTCTTACATTAACCATTTGGCCTAAAAATGTGTTGCTGACTTCTTTTATCTGTCCACTTCCTCCACATGTTGGGCATGTTTGAGGGTCAGAGCCAGGTTTGGATTTGGAACCGTTACATGTAGGGCATAATTCATTTCTGGTAATCTTAATTTCTTTGTCACAGCCTTCAAATGCTTCTTCTAATGTAATTGGCACTTCTGTGTAAATGTCTGAACCTCTTTGAGGTCCGGTTCTTCCACGGCTGCGGCCTCCTCCACCAAAACCAAACATCTCAAATATGTTTCCTATATCAAATCCTTGGAAAATATCATCAAAGTTTACATTTTGATAGAAGTCTTCAGCAGTAAATCCATCCATTCCAGCATGACCGAATTGATCATATCTTTGACGTTTTTCATCATCAGACAAGACAGCATAAGCTTCACTTACTTCTTTAAACTTATCTTCAGCATCTGGTTCATCACAAACGTCTGGATGGTATTTTCTGGCTAATTTACGATAAGCTTTTTTGATTGTCTTTTCATCCGCAGTTTTATCTACTCCAAGAACTTCATAATAATCTCGCTTGTCTGCCATTTGTACACCTTAAAAAAATAATTTTAAAAAAATAGATAGAAAAAATAATAGTTTTATCTATTGTTAGTTTATTTGATTGATTCTGATTTTCTGATTTTAATATATTTACCAACAATATAATAAAACTTTATTATTTAATCTAATCGTCTTTTACTTCATAGTCTGCATCAATTGTGTCATCATCGTTGTTGTCTTGAGCACCTGCATTAGGGTCAGCTCCAGCTTGTTGTTGAGCTTGTGCTTCTGCTTGTGCTTGTTGGTAGATTTTAGCACCAATCTCTTGAATTACATTAGATAATTCATCAGACTTTTCTTTAATGGCAGCAACATCATCGCCAGCTATAAGTTCTCTTAATTCAGCTACAAGTCCTTCGACTTTAGATTTTTCATCTTCAGATACTTGATCTTTGAGTTCATCTAAAGTTTTTTCTGAAGTGTAAATTAATGAGTCTGCGTTGTTTCTGATTTCGATTTCTTCTTGTCTTTTTGCATCAGCTTCAGCATTCATTTCTGCTTCTTTGATTTTTTGTTCGATTTCTTCATCGGACAATTTGGTTGAGGAAGTAATGGTAATTGCTTGTTCTTTACCGGTTCCTTTATCTTTAGCAGTTACATTTATAATACCGTTAGCGTCAATATCGAAGGTTACTTCAATTTGTGGCACTCCTCTTGGTGCAGGTGGGATTCCTACAAGTTGGAAACGTCCAAGTGAGGTGTTGTCTGCAGCCATTTTTCTTTCTCCTTGCAATACGTTGATGTCTACAGATGGTTGGTTATCTGCAGCAGTGGAGAATACTTGACTTTTCTTGGTAGGAATAGTAGTGTTTCTTTCAATTAAGGTGGTTGATACTCCACCTAAGGTTTCAATACCTAATGATAATGGAGTTACATCTAAAAGAACGATGTCTTTAATTTCACCTGCTAATACTCCTCCTTGAATAGCTGCACCCATTGATACACATTCCATTGGGTCAATACCACGTTCTACTGGTTTTCCTATGAATTTTTCTACAAATTTTTGTACGATTGGCATTCTGGTAGGTCCACCAACTAAGATAATTTTATCAATTTCAGATTTGCTCATTTTAGCATCATCTAATGCTTGTTGCATTGGTTTACCTGATTTTTCTACAATGTGGTCAACTAATTCTTCTAATTTTGCTCTGGTAATAGAGATAATTAAGTTTTTAGGAGTTCCATCAGTTCCCATTGCAATAAATGGTAAGTTTACTTCGGTAGTGGTAGTGGTGGATAATTCGATTTTTGCTTTTTCAGCAGCTTCTCTTAATCTTTGGACTGCTTGGTCGTTATCCATTAAATCGATACCTTCTTTTGCTTTGAATTCGTCAGCCAAGTATTTGATTAATACGTTATCCATATCGGTACCACCAAGTTGGGTGTCTCCGCTGGTGGATCTTACTTCAAATACTCCTCCACCGAATTCCATGATAGTTACGTCTAAGGTACCTCCACCTAAATCGTAAACCATAATGTTCATGTCATCTTCATCTGCTTTGTCAAGTCCGTAAGCGAGGCTTGCTGCAGTTGGTTCGTTAACAAGTCTTACAACATCAAGGCCTGCAATGGTTCCTGCATCTTTTGTTGCAGTCCTTTGGTTGTCGTCAAAGTAAGCAGGTACGGTAATTACAGCTTTTTGGATTGGTTCGCCTAGGAAAGTTTCTGCATCTTTTTTAATTTTTTGTAAGATGAATGCAGAGATTTCTTGTGGAGAATATTGTTTTCCGTTTACAGTTACCTTGTGGTCGGTACCCATACTTCTTTTGATTGCACTGATAGTGTTTTCAGGGTTGGTAACTGCTTGTCTTCTTGCAGGTTCTCCAACTAACATTTGACCATCTTCAGTAAAAGCAACATAACTTGGGAAAGATTTACCATATTGGCTTGCTCCTTCAGCGGAAGGGATTGTGGTTGGTTTTCCTCCTACAAGTACAGATGCTGCTGAGTTACTTGTACCTAAATCAATTCCAATAATTTTTTCTTTTTTAGTATCAGACATAATTATCACCAAAATTTTTTTTATTAAATAATTAAATAAACGTAATTTTATTTTTTACAAACAATGACTTTTGAGTATTTTAGAACTTTGTCTTTGTACATGTATCCTTTCATTAGCTCTTCAATGACGTATCCGTTTTCAACGTCATCGGATGCTTGAACCATTAGTGCTTCATGTTTGTTCAAGTCGAATTTTTCGCCTTTTGCGTGAATTTCTTCAACACCTTCTTTTGCCAGGATATCTTTGAATTTGTTATATGTAAGTTCTATACCTTCTCTTAAATTTTCATCATTTTCAACTTCTAAAGCTCTACCGAAATCTTCATAACAGTCTAAAAACTCTTTAATAATGTTTTGATTAGCGAATTTTATGATTTCTTTGTTTTGTTTATCAGTAATTTTTTTGAAGTTTTCAAAATCCGCCTGAAGTCTTTGAGATAGTGAAATGTATTCTTGAGTTTCAGCTTCTTGTTTTTCAAGATCTTCCTTGAGTTTTTCTATCTCTTCGTTTTTTAGAGTGACTTCTTCTAGAAGTTCATCGTATTGCTCTTGAAGATCTTTTTCATCAACTTCAGTTTCACTAATTTTTTCGTCAGTCATATGGACACCTTTTTAGGTTATTTTGAAAAACTTTTGTAATAACTCTCTGCA
Source organism: Methanobrevibacter sp. (assembly GCF_045116495.1). Classification (GTDB taxonomy): domain Archaea; phylum Methanobacteriota; class Methanobacteria; order Methanobacteriales; family Methanobacteriaceae; genus Methanocatella. The sequence goes on from NZ_JBGULU010000178.1 coordinate 4,462, forward strand.
GAGAATTCATTCTTTATGTTCTTTAATATTGGTTTTTGGGAATTTATGGACATATAGGAAAATGGTTCATCAAATTTGAGTTATTACTTCAAGTTTTTCTAAACCAAATATTAAAGTAACAAAAAGTTATCTTTCTCTTACATTATTATAGTAACAAAAAGTTATATAAATCTTTCGATATTTTGAGTTTTTATTACTGAATGTTATTGTAATTTTAAAAGCTTTAATTTTTTATATTTTTATTAAAATATTTGAATTTTTTATATATTCCATTTTTTATTATTTATATGATAAAATAGTTTATATTAATTTTTATTTTTCGATATAAATCTCAATTATTGAAAATAAAACTTTTCTTACATGTTGTAACAAAAACATAATGTTTTATATAATAGTGTTAATATAATCTATAATCATGACTAAACTAAATGACATTGAAAAAAATGATAGAAATCATAGAAATGTCAATTCTTCTAATGGCCACATTGAAATTAGAGGAAATTATAACGACCACTTAGGAGAGATTGATAAAGAAGATATTCTTGATGTAATGGGTTGTAAAACTAGAAGGGATATTATTAACCTTTTAAGAGAAGAGCCAATGTTTGTTAGTGAAATCTCAAACGAACTCGACATCGGTCAAAAGGCAATCATAGAACATTTACGTGCTATGGAAGAAATCGGTATTTTAAACTCTTCTTATAAAAAGATATTAAGGGGTCGCCCGCGCAAATATTATGATTTGCAAAATGAAGTCAATATCCACATTACCATCAATAGAAATACATTTGACGTTAACTTGTCAGAGGATATGTTAAATACACTTCAACTTCCTTCAGGTGATGAATGGTCCAAACTCTTAGATATAGAAAAAAGAATAGATGCGGGTCAGCTTGAAGCTATTGATGAGCTTAAAAATCAGATAAGATTATATGGTAATCTTAAAGAAAGGGCAGAATATATTCTCGAGAGAACTTTAAATAACAGATAATTAGTATTGTGGTCATTAACAGTTTAAAGGTTCAATTACGTCCTTTAAACCTCTTTTTTTATATTTTTTTTGCAACTATTGCCTGTCCGAGGGAAACGGATCCGTCGCCCGCACAGGTATTGGTGTGCTGAATGAAGTTATAACCTTCTTTTTCAATGTAGTTTTTAACTGCGGTTGTAATTGCTTCGTTATAAAATACTCCTCCGGTAGCACCAATTTCTTCAATTCCTTTTTTATCAGCGGCTCTAATTGCAAGTTCGGCCAGACCTTTTGCAACGGCATTTTGCCCGGCACATGCAACATCTGCCTTATTTTCTCCATTCTGATATAATCTCACAACTTCCTTCAGGATTTCTGTTGTATTCAGGGTGTTGTCTTCTATGATGAATGGAATTCCCAAATCTTTAGTTGCGTAATACGCACAGGATTCAAGTTTCATTGAGCATTCCCCTTCATATGTTCGCTCATGTGCAACTTCCAGAGCAACTGCCATGGAATCAAGAACCCTTCCGGTACTTGTTGTCACTCCAACGTTGATTCCAGATTCAATCTGCTTGAATATATTTTTTATTTCAGTTTCTCCGTATTTGAAATATTTGGAATAATTTTTGATTAGGTCTTCATCATTTAAGATGCTTGCAAGCATTCTTGCAGGATATCTGGTTGCCATATCTCCTCCGGGCATCATTTGTCTTTGAAGATGAGCTAATCTTTCGAAACTGTTAATGTTGGTGTAGAGTATCTCCCCTCCCCAGCTTGTACCGTCGCTTCCATATCCCACTCCGTCAGCGGCAATTGCAATCAGTTCCTCAAGGCCGTGGTCATTTGCAAGGGCTATTGAATGGGCATGATGATGCTGTATTGGCATGACCTCTGCATCATATTTTTCAGCAAGTTCATAAGCCAGTCTTGTTGTAAAGAAATGTGGATGCATATCGCATGCAATTACATCGAATTCAGTGATTTTTGTAATTCTTTGCATATTTTCGATAGCTTGCCTTAAAAATTTCAGGGTTTTGGGTTTGTTTGTATTTCCGATATGCTGTGAAGGATATACAATATTGTCTTTGGCAATTGAAAATGTCACATCGAGTTCAGGACCTAAAGCGAGAACATTTGCCCCATTCACATCATAATTTATTTCATATGGCTCGGGGGTGTAACCTCTAGACCTTCTGATGAAAGACAATTCATTGTTTCTAAATCTGATGACAGAATCATCGCACCTGTTTAAGATCTTACGGTTGTGGACTAGGGAATAATCATTAACGCCACCTATGATTTCCTCATTTGTAATCATCATTGGCTCTCCAGGAATATTTGCCGAAGTCATAACATATGTGTCAATGTCTCCTTCATCAAAAAGCAGATAATGCATTGGAGAATACGGCAGCATTACTCCGATATTGTGCAGGCCGGGAGATAAACTTTCAGGGAAAGGATAATTGTCATTTTTCTTTAGAATGACGATTGGTCTTTTATTTGAGGTTATTGTATTGATTTCCTTTTCTGATAACTCTGCATAATTTTGAACGGATTCCAAATCCTTAGCCATTACTGCAAATGCCTGGTTCGGACGATTAAGCCGGTGTCTTAATTCTCTGATTGCTTCATCATTATAGGCATCAACAACAAGATGTGTCCCGCCAATGCCCTTAATCGCTAAAATCTTTCCTTCTTTTAACTTATCCGCACCAACTTTAATAGGATTTTCGACATCCAGTTTTACAGATCCTTCATATATTTCCATTTGGGGTCCGCAATCTCCACAGCAAATGGCTTCTCCATGGTAACGTCTGTTTAGGGGTTCCCTATATTCGACAAGGCAATCGTCACATAAGGGAAACTCATCCATTGAGGTTCTGATTCTGTCATATGGAACACTTTCAATCACTGTAAATCTTGGTCCGCAGTCAGTGCATGCATTAAATGGGTATTTATAACGTCGGTCATCCGGATTTCTTATCTCTTCTAAGCATTTGTCGCAAATTGCAATGTCCGGTGGGATAACACTGATGCCTGAGTATGAATCGCCGCTTTCCATAATTTCAAAATCAGCATAATTTGTTACATCAAGGTCTTCTACAATCATGGAATCTATTTTTGCGATTGGCGGTAATTCACAAGGTAATCTTTTAATAAATAAATCAGTATTTTCGCCTTCAATAATGATTTCAACAACATTTCCAAGGTTTCTTACATAACCGTTAAGATTTAAATCGACTGCAAGCCGATAGATGTAGGGTCTAAATCCTACGCCCTGAACTATTCCCTGTGTTAAAATCTTTTTGGCTTTCATAAATATATTATTTAAGTTAAATTTTATATAAAATTTTATCTTATATTATATCATGAAAGATATTCTTGAAAGATTGGTCAATGGCGAACTCAATATTGAAGAGGCTGAAAATATTCTAAAATCAGAAAATATCTTGGAATTTGATGATATTGCAAAGTATGATATTAAAAGAAGTCAAAGAACTGGTTTTTCTGAAGCCGTTTTTGCATATAGCAAGGATTATGATGATTTATTGTTAATAATTAAGAGATACCTTGAAAATAATGATGATGATTTGATTATAACCAAATTGTCTTTTGAGAGATATGAAAGAATTTTAGATGATTTGGGTAAAGATTCATTTATTTTTGAATATAATAAGAGAGCTCAAATATTGGTTATTCGAAAACATCAAAAACAAAAAGAAATAATCGCAAAGGTGGGCATTATAACTGCAGGCACTTCAGACATCAATGTTGCTGAAGAGGCAAGGGTCATTGTTGAGGAAGGAGGTTGTGAAGCCATAACCTCTTATGATATCGGCGTTGCCGGAATTCATAGATTGTTTCCGCAAATTGCATACATGATTAAACAGGGAGTCCGGGTTTTAATTGTATGTGCAGGTATGGAAGGAGCTCTTCCTTCAGTTGTTGCAGGTCTTGTGGATGTTCCAGTAATAGGCGTTCCGACATCAGTAGGATATGGTGTTGGGGAAGGCGGAAGAGTTGCGCTTGATGCGATGCTTCAATCCTGTGCTCCAGGAATAGCTGTTGTCAATATTGATAATGGTTTTGGAGCGGGTGTTTTTGCCCTAACAATTGTAAATAGTGATTAACTTGATTTATGAAACTTTCAATCCTGAAGTTCATGATGTGTCTCATGTGGCAAAACTGGTTTATGATGTCGATTACAGGACATTTGACATGTTTTTCAAATCGGACAGTAATGCAATAAATGCAATTTCCAGATATTTGCAAAAAAAGAAATCAAACAATTATTTTAAGGTAATTCTTGACGACGATCGAAACATTATTGGATATGTAAGCATTTATCTGCATGACCCTCCCCATGAGTTTTACCTGAAGTCTCCGAAATTATTCCTGGTTGACATTCTGGATTATTTTGTTTTATGTGACATTGGGGAAAATGATTTGTATATTGCTGAAATAGCTATTGATGAGTCTCAAAGGGGCAATGGTCTTGGACGGAAAGTGATTAATGATGTTTTGGGATATGCCAAATCAAAAAACTTCGATAGGGTTATTCTTGATGCCGATTTTAGAAATGAGGGTGCAAAAAAGCTGTATGAATCAATAGGATTTAAAGAATTTAATAAGAAAAGAGTTAAAATTGGCAGTTTTGAGAGAGGAATGTACAATATGGAGTTTAATCTCTAGGCGGAATTTTCTTTATGGCTTCGTGAACACGCATGCAGTTATTTTTATCTGTAAATGTGAAATAGTTTTCAACGTTTTCAATGTGCTTTTCTTTCATTTTGCAGTCATTTTCCATATATTCCTCAAGAAATTCCACAAGTTCGTCCTCGGTTTTGCAGACTTCACCAAAACCCATGGTATCATAGTCAAAATAACTTTCCTCTAAGTTAAAGTGATAATCTTCTCCATAATGATAATATAATACAGGTTTTTTAAGATATGCAAAATCAAATGCGACAGAAGAATAATCGGTTATTAGCAATGATCCTTTTTTAAACAGATCCTGATAACTTCCACGTTCAAAATCAATTTTGACGTTTTCATTTTCATCAAATAAGTCAATATAGGCATAAACATGAGGGTGAGGTCTGAAAATTATTTCATAACCGTATTTTGCTGCTTTTTGGATTAGTTTCTCATTATTTATAAGAGAATTATATGTTTTGAAATAGCTTGAGTTGCTTATAGTGTATTTGTTTTCATGATTCAGATATCTTCTCCAGGAAGGCATTAGAAGAATGGTTTTTGTTTTATCGTCAACCAGATTGTCAAATCTTGGAAATCCTAAAAGTTTGATAATTTCTTCATCATAATTATAATAATATTTAAATAATGAATCATATTCTTTTTTAGATGCAGTCAATAAGAAATCTAAGTTTTTATCAAACTTATTCAACCAACTGGAAATGTTGTTGAGTGTTATTCCATGCTGCAGGAATATTGTGCTTGATTTCAAAAGACCTGCGAAATTTGGATAATGGCCCCAAAACGCATAGATATAGTTATTGTCGGGGTGTGATGTGATAATCTTTTCTGCAAACATGCCTAAAATTCTATGTTTCATTGAATGATAGGAAATGACAGGCCCAACCTTTTTCATTTTCTCATAATCGGAAGTGTTTTTATCTATTATGAAATATTTCTTAATTCCTTTGTCGTTCTGTTGTATGGAATATTTAAAAAGATGCATTCCGTTGTCGTCAGCTATTGTTGGAAAATCCATATAAAACCAGATTCGTTTATTTTTATAAAATGGATATAGAATCATATAGATTAGTCGGATTGGGATTGCAGTTTCAAAACCCGGCACTCTATTTTTCAACATCCCTTTAAGTGCTTTGAATTCCCTTTTAAGCCATGTTGTAGTTTTTATTTTTTCAATTTGAATAGTGTTATCTTCCAGCAGGCTCAGATATTTTCTGGTTTTCGCATATCCGACAACCTTTGAGAAGTTGCATGGCCTTGAAAAATCAATATTCATTTTCTCATTAATTTCTGATTCAAATCTGATGGAATACTCTTTATTTTCTTCTAGCTTAACTCTAAATTCGAATGTGTTGTTGTATAAGTATTTTTGATTTAAATAGTATTTTTCTCTTTGTGGAAATTCTAAGGTATTTGTTTGAACTTTCTTGCTGTTTACATACACATCCACTTTATCACTTGGGCTGATGGAATTTATGTTTGCAAGGATGTATAATTCATCATCAATTATTTCATAGATGTCAATGAAAACTGTGTCTAATTTTAACTGTTTAGTTAATTTAATCTTATCTTTTTCAGGATAAGAATTGTCGTTTTTTATAAAAAGAAGAAACGTTTTTATTTTCACATCCATATTGCTCTTGTTATAGATGTATTCGTCATCAATGTATTGTAAAATGTTTTTTATTTCAACATTCAAATTTTCGATTTCTTCCTTTGTAAGTTTTTCATGTATTTTTTCATTTAGAATAATGTCATTAAAATAATAAAGAATAGTATTTTGAATAAATCCCGGAATGTACTTGTATTTCTTTAAGCTATTGTGAATTAAGCTTTTAATAGGATATTTTACCTCAACACTATTGAAATCTTTGGAATTTGGCAATATGTTGAGCAATGATTTGGTTTCATAGGGGGAAGTTATGTAATATTTGCTCTCACTTTCAATTCCGATTTTGGGGTTATTTATTAATTTTTGGTTGAGTATGGTGGCATCTTCAGAAAGCTTAAGCTCATTTGAAAAGGTAATGTTGTCAAACATTGTTTTTTTAAAAAAGCAGGAAGTGGTCTGCACCTGTATAACCTCCGGAAATTCAAGTAAATTTATTACTCGGCTTTCTTTGTATTTTGATAAATAAGCCTCATCATTTATGGTGTGATTTAAATAGATGGGTTTTACAGAGATTATGTCGACTTCACCATGCTGTTTGTAAAATTCTAAAATATTTTTCAAGGTATTTGTCGAAAGGTAATTTTCAGCATCTAAAAATGTAATGTACTCTCCGGCGGCATATTTCAATCCAATATTCCTGTTGGTTCCGTTACCCTCGTGAGGTTTATTGATGTATTTGATGTTGGAGGGATATTTTAATGCATAGCTTTCGCAGATGTCATGAGTATTATCCGTACTTCCATTGTTAATGAGAATGATTTCAACATCATTTTCAAAGATTAATGTTTGATTAATGATGGATTGTATTGATTTTGAAATCCATGGGGCGGAATTATAAGCCGAAATTATTATAGAAAATTTAAAATTAGGCATATTCTCCTCATTAACTTTGCTTTTGTTTATAGTCAGGTCTTAAATTATCTATTATAAATAGTGTATGTTCTTCAATTGTGCGGTTGTCATGGAAATTAGAACATTCGATTGAAAATCCATGTTTGTAATTGTTGAAGAAAGTCATACGATTAATAGTGCCTGTAACTTTTTCATAATATATGCTAGGATAAGTTTGATTTTTATTAACTATTGTCGTATTTTTGATTAAAGTTATATTTTCATTTGCGTTTAGAGCATCCAGCCTATCCTGCATTTCAGTGTGGATGTCTTTTTTCTTAGTCAGGTCTTTAATTATAATTCTTTCTTTGGTTTTTTTATTGACTATTTGCAATTGTGTTTCGCCGCTATCCTCAATGTTATATTCGGAAGGCACGGTTATTGTAAATGTATTCAGGTAAATGTTTGCCTTTCCCACGGTAGTTGATGAATCAACAATGAAATATAAACATGCCACCCCAATTATAAAAATAATTAAAATATAAATCCATCTTTTATCCATATTATTTACCTTTCGCTTTTTTTCTTTTTTTCATGTCCCGTTTAGCACCTTGGACATATGCTTCACATACCTCTTCTGCATCGCCGTCCATTTTTATTTCTCCATTTTCAAGCCAAATGCATCTGTCACAAATTTGTTCAATTTGGCTGATGGAGTGGGAAACCATTAATACTGTAGTTCCATCCTTCATCATTGAGTTAATTTTATCTGCACTTTTCTTCTTGAATTTGATGTCACCCACAGATAAAATTTCATCGATAATTAGGATATCGGGATTGATGAGTGTAGCTATTGAAAAACCTAATTTGGTTCTCATACCTGATGAATAATTTTTAATAGGGTAATTAATGAATTCCCCCAGTTCTGAAAATTCGACAATTTCATCGTATTTTTCGTTAATTAATTTCTCATCGATACTTAAAAGTGCAGCATTCAGATAAATGTTGTTTTTACCGGTATAGTTTTTATCAAAACCCGCACCCAATTCAAGCAGCGGTGCAATCTTTCCTTTTGCGTTTATGCTGCCGGAGGTAGGTGTATAAATTCCGGCCATTATTTTTAACAAAGTACTTTTTCCGGCTCCATTAAATCCAAGAATGCCTAACTTGTCTCCTTTGTACACATCGAATGATATGTTATTAAGGATACGCATATGTTCGTTATGGGTCTTGTTTCTTTTAATGGTTCTTATTAAAAATTCTTTTAAAGTGTCAATTTTATCTTTTGTAACCTTAAATTCCATTGTTAAATTTTTAACTTCAATAATTACTTCCCTGTCAATGTCTCGGGTAAGCATTTGTAATTTTGATTTGGAACTGCAGGGATCATATTTATCGGAACCCTTAAATTCACTTGTAATTGTGTATTTTCCCTGATAAAGGTCTTTAATTTCTAATTTAGCTATTCCTCGCTCATCTGTTTTAACAGTGTGGCTTTCATTATCAATTGTTATGATTACTTCTTCATCAGGTATTGCTTGGTATTTTTTATCTCTTAATTTTACCCAATACACTCCCTCATTGTGAATATACATTGTCATATCCTGGGAGTATATGCTTGTGTGAGTTTCACTATGTTCCTTTTTTCTTTTCCGACTTTTATAATTGGAATCGCGTATGAATAATGTTGTTAAAATTGTTTGGGCATAATCTCCTGTTGGATAGGTTACCACAATTCTATGTTTTCCAACCGGAAAATCAGGATCTAATTTTATAATGCCCTTTTCATTGGTTTTTAGTTTTAATATTTCATCGGATACTTTAATTGTAATTTCTTCATTTGCTATCGGATTATTGTTTTCATCTTTCGCCTTTATAACAAATTTTTTACCGCTGCCTTCAACAATGGTTTTATGCGGTGCTTCAATAATCATATTTTTATATTTGCATGCAGTGGGGATAATTTCTACAGGCTTTGATTCAAGTGTCTCGGTTTCTTGCTTTTTGAAAATTCTTTTAAATTTTTCCATTAAACCCATATTAAAACCCCTTTTCTATAATTGCAATATCAAGTCTGAATCATACATTTTAAACAATATTATTCCGATTGCAAGAGTTATCAATCCGAATGCTCCCAAATAAATCAATGTTGATGCATCGGGAACTAGTCCATATACAACACATTCTCTAAATGCTGTAATTGCACAATAAATCGGATTTAGAGTAAATATTTTCTGAACAGTAACAGGTACGATTTCCATTGGATAAAATAATGATGAAGCATACATTAAAATTAATGTAAATACCTGATATAAATGTCCTACATCAGTAAAGTATGTATTGCAGACTGCTAATATCAGTCCAACTCCATATATTAATATTAACAACAATGCTAATGGTATGAATGCAAATATTGATGTTGCATGGAACTGGGCACCGGTAGCTACCATAACAAGGAACAGGATTATAAATGAAATTAAAAAGTTAATGAATTCATAGCATACTTTACTAACTAAAAACATATATTTTGGAACATAAATCTTTTTAAGGATAGATTCATTTCCCTTGATGGATTTCATTGCTCCCTGTGTAGCTGATTTATAGAAATCAAAAATAACTCTTCCGGATAGGAAATAAACAGGATAGTTTTCAATTTGACGACCGAACAACATTGAAAAAATTGCTGTAAAAACAATCATAATTAATAAAGGATTTAAAAAACTCCAAGCTATTCCTAAAACGGAATCCTTATATTTGGAAGTTAAATCCCTTTTAACTAATTCCTTTAATAGAAATTTCTTCTCAGCAATTGTATCAAACATTGTCTAGCCTGTTAAAGTTAATTATTTTCTTCTTCTTGCGAATTCTTCAAATATTTCATCAATTTCCACACCTTTATAAACCAATATAAGTAATGTGTGGAAAATCAAGTCTACGGATTCATATACGAGATTTTCATCGTTTTTTGCAGCAAGCAGCACTTCTCCAGCTTCTTCAGCAATCTTTTCAAGAATTTTATCTTCAGCTTTCTTGTCGCTGTCTTTCATGATGTTTGAAGTATAGGAATCTATGGGATTATCGCGTCTTGATTCAAGGACTTCGTAAACTTCCCTTATGATTTTATCATCGGCCACTAGTCATCACCTTTAGATTCTTGGTCTTGCATGCTTTCGGTAAGTGCGATTAAAGGATGTTTGTCATCGTCGATGATTTCAATATCGTCGAATGTTCTGATTCCTGATTTATCAGCGGTTTTTTCCATTCCTAACTTGATGTCCTGACCTAAGTCAATAACATAGGAGTCAACAGTTTCGTATCCTCTTTGTGCTGATGCCACAGCTCTGTGATGTCCGTCAACCAAAATCCATCTGTCGCCGGTTTTTACCACGATGGCAGGTTCAGCTAATCCTTTTTCCAGCTCATATGCTCTACCTTCAAGTTCGTCAGCATAAACTCTGTCCTGTGTTGGTCTTAACTTATTGGTTTCAACTGGCATATGTCTTAAAGTTGTGTGAATTCCATATAATTGCTCCAATGTCTTTTTAAAGTATTCTACTTTGTTTGGAGTTGACCTTTCAATATGTGACCTTACCATGTCTGTATTTGTGATGATACCGACAAGTTTTCCATGTTCATCAACAACTGGCATGCGGGATATTCCTCGCCTGAACATTACTCTTGAGGCATCGTTAATTGATAAATCCTGATTTGCAACGACCAAATTTGTAGTCATGATTCCTTCAACAATGTCGCAATGTTTTTTAGCTACAAGGTCAAAAGCAGTTACCATTCCTACTAATTTATCGTCTTTGACTACTGGATAACTGTTGTGGTGACTGTTTCTCATTAATTCAATAACGTCATCGGTTTTTGTATTTGGAGAAACGCTAATAACGGTTTTAGTCATATAATCTTTAACAAAAGATTTTCTTCCCACAGTATCACCTATTCAATACTTTCCCTTAAAAGTTTAACAGTTTCGCCAGGATCTGCTTTTCCACGGGTTATTCTCATTACTTGCCCTACTAAGAAATTAATTGACGCTTTTTGACCTGCTAAGTAATCTTCAACCGCTTTAGGGTTTTCTTCAATCGCTTGTTTTACAGCCGCTTTTACTTCATCATCTTTTACAACACCTAGTAATCCTAATTCTTCCGCAATGGCTTTAGGTGATTTTTCATTATTTGGCATTTGTTCGACGATTCTTTGTCCTGCTTTAACTGTAATTTCTTTAGATTGTAGCATGTTTAATAATTCAACAATGCTTGCAGGGGAAATTTCGCTGTCAGCGTAATCTAATTTGTTATAGGTTAAAACCCTTTTGAGTTCATCTCTCATCCATTTTGCAGCATATTTTGGATCGACTTCTTTTACAACCTCTTCATAGGCAACTGCCAAGTCAATTTCTGAAGTTAACACTTTAGCGGTTTCTTCATCAAGTCCATAGTCTTCAATGAATCTTTTGACTTTATTGTGAGGTGCTTCAGGCATTACGTCCAGAACTTTTTCAATGGTTTCATCTGCAATCTGCATTGGAGGTAAATCAGGGTCGGTAATGAATCTGTAATCATCAGCGTCTTCTTTCAATCTCATAGGTTTGGTTGATCCGCCTTTGAATGCACGAGTTTCTTGCACGACAGTTCCACCTCTTTCCACTAATTTTGATTGTCTGAAGAGTTCGTATTTTAAAGCTTTGTATGCATTGGTGATTGAGTTGATGTTTTTCATTTCCACTCTGTTTCCGCCGTTAATGGAAATGTTTACGTCAGCTCTCATAGTACCTTCACCACGTGCAGCACCACTGTACTGTAAAACACGAATTAATTCTTTTAAAAAGGTTCTTGCTTCTTTAGGTGATTTAATGTCAGGTTCTGTAACAATTTCCACTAATGGGATTCCGGAACGGTTAAAGTTAACAATACCTTGGTTTGGTTTGTATTGGCCAGGGTCTTCTTCAACGTGTATTTCTCTTATTCTGATTCCATTCAATTCCCCGTTTATTCCAATAGGTACTGAAGTTCTTTGATAACCGGATGGCAAATCAGGGTAATCGTAATGTTTTCTCATAAAGTAGGTTACACCTTGGTCAATTTCACAGTTAAGCATTAAAGCAATCATCAAAGCATTTTCCAATGCTTGCTCGTTAGTTGGATGTGGTTTGGCACCTGGTTGATTTAAGCAAACTGGACAAATATTTGAGTTTGCAGGTGCGTCCTGATAATTGGTTGGACAGTCACAGAATAATTTTGATTTTGTTTCTAATTGCACGTGGATTTCAAGTCCACACATCATATCGACATCGCTAATAATAATTCCTCCAAATCGGTAATTTTTATATTATAATAATATCTGTTTTATGGGATTTATAAAGATTTTTGAAAATGTGGTGTTTTTGTAAAAAAAATTAGTATTTATTTTTTAAAGATTCTTTAACATACCTTTTGATAAACTTATCAAGATCAGGTGAAACTTCACTTTTTTGAGGACCTAACATATTTTTATCGGTAAAAGTTCCTTTTAATTCACGTCCAGCCCATTTAACTTCTTCTTCAACACGTTTTCCATATTTGGTTGCGAACATTTTAAAAAGAGGGAATTTTGTAATTCCGTTGGCTCCGCTTAAAATCAATATTCCTATATTTGCCAAATTGTCTATCCATGTTCCGCAGATAATTTCAATATCAGGGAAAGCTAGTCTTACTTTGGCTACAACTTGGGCATAATAAAGTGAAGCAGGCTGTGATGAGTTTGCATAAATGGTTTCTTTGTGAGGATTCAATGAGTAAAAAATCACTCTGTCGATTTTATGGTCTTTGATATAATTAATGATGTAATCTGTGTCTTCTAATGTTTCACCAAGACCTAAAATTATTGTAATTGCTTTTTTAAATCC
>NZ_JBGULU010000179.1:0-3312 GCF_045116495.1 Methanobrevibacter sp.
AGACATCTTAAGCGGTAAAAAAGAAGGATACATACTAGAAATGGAACAAAGGGACTTGACAAATATTGCCAATTTCTCATGCATTCCGTGGGTAGACTTTGACATGCTTACAAACTGTGTCGTGGACGGAAATGCAATACAGCCCCTAATTACCTGGGGAAAAGTGAACAATGACTACGAGATGAGCGTGTCAATAACAGTCAGTCACATATTCGTTAACGGTAGGGAATTGGGATATTTCTATGAAAATGCGCAAAAAGAGTTTGATAAAAAAATAGAAGAAATATAATATAAATAGATTCTAAAATATATTCTATTTCTGTAAAATATTAATCTTCAGCATGTGATTCAATATCTGTTGCCTCCAATTTCATGATTACTGGCCTTAAGCCGTCATTGAATGAAACGATTGCAACACCGGGAGTTTTTATCCAGTCATTATAGTACCAGATTTCCTGAACGCCATGAGCCAGTGCAAAAACATACTGATAAATTGCTTTCCATGCTTCATCACAGAAATTATCTGGCCTGGCATAATCTGCATAGAATACCTGACCTTCACTCATTAAGGGGCAAGTTGAAAGCCCATCAACACCATATTCCTTAGCCAAATCCTCCTGAAGAGTTGTTTTCAAAATAGTGATTTTTACTTTTTTCATTATTTTCCTCCAAAAATAGCTTTAAATGAATTTTAATTACAGCAATCTATTTAAAAGCGGCGCTTCAAATCCATTTCATTAAGTATTTTCTGCAGATATTTCTTTTTTAAAACGAATTCTCTTTTATTTGCCAATTTGTCACTGTTTGGCTGTGAAACTTTATCAGAGAGCCTTGAAGCTCCCAAATATTTTGTATCCCCTTCACGCAATTTGTGTGCTTCACCGTTGTCAATAGCTTTTTTGATATAGTAATAATCCGCAAAAAGAACATCAAAGTCATTGCTTAGATAATAGAGCTCCAAATCGGTAATCAGACCTGTCTCATCATGCCAGATTATCAGTATTGATTCATATCTAAACAAGTCACTAAAATCAATTAAATCAAAATAGTCCAAATCGGCCATCCTGAACTTTGAAGCGGGATATCTCATGCCGCAGTTTTTATAAAAATACTCCAGGGGAGCTACAAAAAAAGTTGTTGATTCATTCAAGACTACTTCATTTATGTTTTTTCCAACTAAAGCCTCAAATGAATCCATAAAAATCTATTCCTTATCTAATGCAGGAATTCCTGTTATTCTTAATCCGCCGTAATGGGATTTGTACTTGATATTCAATCCAATTAACAGAGGAGTGATTTTTTCAATGATACGTGCTTTTTCAAGTATACCTGTATCGATTGTTCTGATTCCCGGAATTTTGTCAATGATTTCAGCAGCTGTTTCTTTAGCTTCCTTGTCATCACCTGCAATTAGGCAGTCACAGTCGATTTCTTCTGGAATGTTTGATAGATGAGAGTTTGAGATATTACAGAATGCACAGATTACCTTTGCTCCGGTTCCTTCAAGAATTGCAGCGGTTCTTTCAGCAGCTGATCCTTCCATAAGGTCTATGAATCTGAATGGTTTTCCGCCGATTGCTGTTTCGAGAGGTACTGTTGCATCCATGACGATTTTGTCTTTACAGAATTCTTTTATTCCTTCAACTGTTGGTTTTTGTGCTACTAAAGGTACTGTTATGATTAATACATCACCTTCTTTTGCAGCATCTTCGTTTGCCATACCAACCATGGATAATTCATAGTCCGCAAGGTCTTCTTTTGCCTTTGCAACTACTTCCAATGCTTTTTCTTCCTTACGTGAACCTACAATTACATCAACACCCGCAATAGCTAATCTTTCTGCAATTCCAAGTCCTTGTGGTCCGGTTCCTCCTATTATACTTACTTTCATATTAATCACCTACTTTTTATCATACAGCAGACCTCCGACAAATATCAGATATTCGGGAAGTTTGCCGTCATGAGCGTATTTTATCGGATATCCGAAGAAGTCTTCAACAGTCCTGTCTGTGTATGCACCTAATGATTCAAGGGAGTATCTCATTTTGAAAGGCATTTTGCAGGGCATTTCAAATTCCCTTGTACATCTCATGCACAGGTTGCATTTTCCCAAAAACAGTCCAAGTGCATCTTCACTTTCAAGCATATAGATTTCATTCATGAACTTGACTTTCATGCGTTCAAATCTTTTCAAAATGTATTCAAGTTCCCTTTCCTCGAAAGTGTGCTCTAGTTCTTCGGCTGAAAAGTCAATTTTAAAAGCAATGATCTTTAATTTGTTATATGAGTTCCATACTTCATTAACATCAAAATCAAATGGAGGATAATTCCAGTTATAGCCTAAATTCTCCTGTTCTTCTATGCAGAGTTTTGAGATCTCGTCAAAGTTTACATATTTTTCCACATAGTCCGAAACATCAACGTCAATTGTGAGTTTTTTTATCTCTGACATGATTATTTATATACAAATTGAATATAATAAAGGTTTCTATTGAATATTATCCATCAATTACAAGGTCTAAGTTGATTTTTTTTGAATTGTGATTTAAGGAATCCTTTGTGTCATTGAGTGATTTTTTTAAAGTATTGACTATGGCGTTTAAAAGTTCCTCGTCAAATTCAATGCACTGTCCTCCTCTAAACTCACATATTCTGGATATTTTTGAATCTTCAAGGTATTTCATATACTGACTCCATTCCTCATCAATTTCATCCATCAGTATCTTAATATCAAGCATCATGTCATTTAACTCATCGGCTTTTTTGAAAGCTTCCTTTTCAATGTCAGTTAGGTTTTCAAAGTCTTCTTTTTTCCATTCATAGAGATATGTTTTTCGAGCCATATTATCACTTTTAGTAGTTATCAATCTGTAAATTAATATTATGTTTTTAGAAAAAAATAGTCATCAGCACAGTTAGCCGTTAAAATAACTCTTATTTTTGTTTAAATAATAGTTAATGAAAATATATCCGATGATTGAACCTAAAGTCATACCGCAAACAAGGCCCCAGTAAACGCCGACTGCACCCAAACCAAGAATAAATGCAAAGATTCCTGCAAATATTACCTCAAGTATGAATGACCTCAATACTGTTATCAGTAGTGAAAATGTTCCTTTTCCCATTGACTGGAAAATATTTCCGGAAAGAACACCGAACGGCATGAAAAGCAGGAAGAAACATAAAATCCTTAATGCTTCAACGACTTTAGGAGCTAAAACAGAGCTGTCTGATGAGTATGAAAATATGAATGACAGCGGATCTGCAAATATAAAGAGGAATGAACAGACTATAATTGATGAAATCATTCCC
>NZ_JBGULU010000180.1:0-5036 GCF_045116495.1 Methanobrevibacter sp.
CTGTCTGATGAGTATGAAAATATGAATGACAGCGGATCTGCAAATATAAAGAGGAATGAACAGACTATAATTGATGAAATCATTCCCAATTTCAAACCGTAATTGAGTGCTGTTTTTAGATTTACAAGGTTTCTTGCACCATAAGCGGCTCCTCCAACAGTCAATGCGGCCACACCAATACCTATCATCGGTGATATTCCAATGGCAACCAGTCTCCATGTAGCAGTATATGCTGCAACGGCTATTGTCCCTGACAGTATTGTAAGCCAGTAATTCATTAGGATTGACACGAATGATATGATGAACTGCTCCAGACTGGCAGGAATTCCGACAACAAGTATGTCCTTATAAATCTGAAAATCCCTTTTGTATTCGCTCATCTTGACCTGTAAAAAGCTGTCTTTTTTTACAAACATCCAATACATCATCAAAAGCATTGGAATGACACCTGAAATAACAGTAGCTAATGCTGCACCTGTTACTCCCCATCCGATTACATAAATAAAAATCGGGTCAAGAATCATGTTTATGATAGCTGTAAACATCAACGGATAGGATGCTCTTCTGATTTCACCCTGTGACCTGAAAATTGCCGCCATCATCGCAGGAAGAAATACTGAAAATATACCTCCTATGACGATTGTACCGTAGGCCATGGTTTCACTGATAACCTCTCCGGCACCCATTACGAGCAGCAACGGTTTCAGAAATATCAAAAGTAAAATTGTAGTAATTACTGTTACAATAATACTCAGCATTATGGAATGAATTGCGCTGTTTCCCGCAGCTTCATAATCTTCAGCCCCTATGCAACGTGCTATAAGACTGTTTGAACCTGCACCCAAACCATTAGCAAATCCAACCAGTGCCAAAAATAGTGGGGTTACAAATCCGACGGCAGCAAGTGGATGCGGACCCAAACCTGCAACCCAAATGCCGTCAATAATATTATTAAGCATCATAAATAAGTTAGAAATAATGATAGGTACGGCTAACTTATTTATTGCTTGTTTTGGATGATTTACAATTAAATCTATTTCTTCAGTCTTATTAGAACTCATCACTTCACCTTACTATATACTGAGCAGGATTTATGAAATCATCCAAAAAGGTTATATAAAATTCATCTGATGCCAAATCTTCGATTGAAATGAATTCATAAGAGTTTACAATAGATTTCCTGAGGTTTTTTCCAACCTTTATTTTGCCTATGTGTTCTGTTGTAAACAGGTCTTCTATGAATTGCCTGACATCACTGAACTGTCTTTTCTGAGTGTGAACCAGAAAGTCATCGATAATGTGGCAGGTTTCAGGACCATATTTGGCTGTGAAGTTATTGCAAGCTTTATCCAAATATATTTTAGGACCATAATTGATTTTGATGTTATTAAGTTTTGATGAAGCCATTTCAAACAATATTACTGCGGTATCCTCTTCATTTGAAGCGTAATCTGCACAAAAGACATTGAATTCCTCATTAGCTATTTTGCCTGCAAGAGCTTCAGTTGTCATTTTAAGCTGCGGATGAAGTGTATCCAAAGGCATGTCAGGAATATCGAATTTTATTGCAATAAAATCGCTTCCCCTTTTTTCAAATTCATTCAAAATAGATTCTTTATCAATGTGTTTGTCCAGCGGATAGAAATAATCTCTCTTTTTGTCTGATGACAGGTAATTTCTTGCTGACTGTATGAATTCGGAGAACTTATTCAGTCTTAAGGCAGCACCTACATTACGGTTCTTATCTGTAGGGTCAATCATTATCAAAGGATCGTCAAATTGCCCTCCTGTTCCATAATCTTCCAAATCGATTATATGTCCATATTGCCATTTTGTAGCCGCTTTTAAAGTCTCTTCAAAGCTTCCGTATTTGATGATAAGAAGTTCACAAAGATAACCTGCAAATCCTCCGACCTTGAACTCTGAACCGTAAGTTCCTGTCATGTCCATAAATCTTTTTAAAAGTAAAACCTCATCACAGCCTTCAGAGGTCAAATGTCCCTTAACATATCTGGTGTGAAGGATTGTTCGGTCAACTGCTGATTTAAGCTGTGAACCGTCTTCTATTTCATAGCATGGAACCAAATCAACATCATAGCCTTCAATATCTGATTGTACATATGGATGTGATGCGAAGTGGTGTGATGCATCTCCATTAAAAGCATCACTACATTTATGAGCTAAATATAATCCTGTTTGCTTTAATCGGTCTTCACTGACCTCAAGAGGAAATGCCATGAATATGTCAATGTCGGATTTTCCCTTAAGTGCAGTGTGTTTTGCAACAGATCCAACAACAGCAATTTTTGCATTAATGTCTTCCTTCTTACATGTTTCATTTAAAAAATCTACCAGTTTATCTGACATTGCATCTATGTCATTCTGTTCTTCCTGTGTTGGTTTAATATCTTTTAATATTAGCTCATAATCCATATTATCACAATTCAAATATCTTTATATCATCGTAAATTGGTCCTTGAGGTGTCAATGTTGATTTTTTAAGAATTATCTTATCAACACACATCTCACCAATTTCAACTTCACTGAATTCTTCTATTTTTGATTTGACCTTATCTTTGCCTTTTGCAGATTTCATGCGGCCAATTGTCAGGTGTGTGGAGAATTTCCTATCCTTGTCAAAGCCCAATTTAACAAATTCCTTGTCAAGTTCATCGTGAAGCTGCTTAACGATTGCATCTTCATCCAATCCAAGCCATATGACCTTGATTCTGTTAGTGTTTGGAAATGCACCGCAGCCTTTGATTTTAACTGTAAATTTATCAAAGTTTGAAACTACATTTTCGATTTTTGAAGAAAGCAGGTCTATGCCTTCAGTATCGATATCGCCAAAGAATTTAAGGGTCAGATGCAGATTTTCCAGTTCAACATACTTGATTCTGGCATCGATTTGCTTAAACTCCTTAACTATCCTATACATCTTGGCTTTCAAATCTTCATCAACATCAATAGCAAGAAATGCTCTTAACTGACTCATTCTAACACCTATTGTTCAATGATAGTCTCATCAATAGCAATTCCGAAGTGGCGTGCATTGGATTCAATATAAACTTTAACCTTATCTCCAGGTTTGATGTCTGCAACTGAAAGAGGTTCGTTGTTTTCATCAACAATTCTGATGGTTTCCGCATTTTGAAGTAAAGTACGGATGATTTTTCCTTCATATTCTGCTTCGATTAATATTAAAGGCCTTCTTTCGATTTTGCTTCTTCCGACATATGCTGTTCTGGTTTCCCCTTCTGTGTTGACAATCAATACTTCATCTCCGGCTACAAGTTCGGAGAGGTATCTTGTCTTGTTTCCCGGAACCATAACATATGCCTGTACCGGACCTGCATTTACCCTGAATGGGCGTGAAGCGACATATTCACTTTCCAAAGATTCTGAGTGTACCAAAAACATTGATTTTGAATATGACCCTATAAGCATTCCTTCGCCCGGTTTCATCATGTCGGTTGTATCAACACATACTCTATCTCCTGAGCCCAATGGTTTCACATTTGTTACTGTAGCTATTTTCAAGTCATATTTTGCTTGTGATGCTTCAACTACCTCTTGTGCTATTTTTTTGGTTTGATTGAAGTCATTTGCTTCAAATATTACTCCATCGGTTCCGTGCTCCAGGGTTTCCAAAGCGACTTTGGCCCCATCAACATCACGCACTGCAGCTACGATTTGGACATCTTCCTTTTGAAGGTCTGCAATAATGTTTTCAAGGGGAATGATTGTCCAGTCAGTTCCAACCAATATGATGTAGTCGACAATCGGACCAAGTTTTACCGCCAGCTGTTCATGTGCCTTATCAGTGATTTTTATATATGCACAAACCTGTTTTCCTTCGTTTTTTGCTTTTTTTGCATTTGCAATATCGACAGAGTCTGCAAAGTTATCATTCAACTCTAAAACTCCATCTCCTTCACCGTTGATTCCAACCAGATAAATGTCTGCATCGTCACTGTTTGCGATTATCTTTACATTTCCCAGTTTTCTGATGTTTTCTATATCATCCAGGTCAAGGACATGGTCAATTCCTGATTCGAGAGCAGTAGTTATCATTTCCTTTTTGTCTTCCCACACCTCATCAGGAGTGCTAATCCATGCAAATTTATTTTGCATCAAATCACCTATTCTAAGAATTTTAAAGCTTCATCTACTTCTGCATCATGATGAACAATTTCTGAAATCGCACGGGTGATTTTTCCAGGGTTTTCAGCTTGGAACAAGTTACGTCCGAAAGCAACACCTGCTCCACCCACTTCAAGAGAATCTTTTACCATCTGTAACAATTCTTCATCAGTGTCTATTTTTGGTCCTCCTGCAATAACTACAGGTACAATTGCTCCTTCAACAACTTCCTTGAATGAATCAGGATCTCCTGTGTAGTTGGTTTTTACAATATCCACACCAAGTTCTGATCCTACACGGGCTGCGTGTTTTACGAATTCCACATCGTGTTCGTTTTCAACCTTTTGGCCTCTAGGATACATCATTGCTAAAAGGGGCATTCCCCAGTAGTCACAGGTTTCAGCTATTTCCCCTAATTCCTGCAACATCTGGCTTTCGGTATCTGAACCTAAGTTTACATGAATTGATACTGCATCTGCTCCAAGCTGAATGGCTTTTTCAACACTGGTTACGGTTACCTTATCATTTGGGTCAGGTGCAAGTGAAGTACTTGCAGACAAGTGTACAATAAGACCTATATCATTACCGTATCCTCTGTGTCCTTGTTTTACAATACCTTTATGCATTAAGATTGCATCTGCTCCGCCTTGGGAGATTTCTTCAACAGTTTCGTCCATATCTATGATTCCTGGAATAGGGCCGCTTGATACACCATGGTCCATCGGTGCGATTACAGTTCTTCCAGTATTTCTGTTAATGATTCTTTCTAAACGAATCTTTTTACCTATCATTTATATAACCTCTTTACTTATGAATAATATATCTCTTAATCAAAGTATATAATTTTAATTGTACATATCTAGACAGTCGATTAATCTTTAATTAAAAATTTT
>NZ_JBGULU010000181.1:0-14633 GCF_045116495.1 Methanobrevibacter sp.
TGATAAATATGTTTAGGTTAACCTAAATCATCA
Organism: Methanobrevibacter sp.; assembly: GCF_045116495.1. Classification (GTDB taxonomy): domain Archaea; phylum Methanobacteriota; class Methanobacteria; order Methanobacteriales; family Methanobacteriaceae; genus Methanocatella. Next base: position 34 of record NZ_JBGULU010000181.1, read on the forward strand.
TGTATTGGGAAACTTAAACTAAAAATTTTTTTTAGAAAGGAATAATGTTTTCAATAAATATTATTCCTTAAAATGTTAAAACGGAGAAATGGTAATGACTGAATTAATTGTAGGATTAGCAGGGAACCCTAATGTAGGGAAAACCACTGTATTCAATCAATTAACCGGTATGCGCCAACATGTTGGTAACTGGCCTGGAAAAACTGTTGAAAGAGCAGAGGGCCATTTCAAACACAACAGTTACAACTACGATGTTGTAGATTTGCCGGGGAATTATGCATTAAGTGCTCATTCTATGGAAGAAATCGTATCAAGAGATTTCATTGTAGATGATGACTCTGATGTAATTATTAATGTGGTGGACGCCGCTAATTTAGAACGTAATTTATATTTAACAGTACAAATGATGGAATTAGGTGCTAACCTAGTAATGGCACTTAACATGAATGATTTTGCAAAGAAAAAAGAACATATCATTGATATTAAATTAATGAGTGAACTTTTAGGATTCCCCGTTATTGAAATTAATGCAAAAACAAAAGACGGATTTGAAGAATTGTTAAAAACTGTGGAAAAACAATCCAAAAATCCCGTGGATTCCAGTGAAAAGTTATCTTATGGAAATGATATCAAAGGCCATTTAATGGACATTCAAAAAATAATTGAACAAGATAAAAATCTATTAGATGTTCCTTCAGTTTGGACAGCGATAAAACTATTAGAAAAAGACACAATCGTTATCGAAAAAGTTCAACAATCTTCTAAAAGTTCTCAAATATTTGCAGAAGTTGACAAAGTTAGCAAACATCTTCGTGAGGTATACAATGAAGGTCCCGAAGAGGTTATTGCAAATGCAAGATATGCATTCATTGACGGTTTAATGGCTGAAGCAGTTAAAAAACCAAAGGTTGAAAAAGAAACAGTTACTGATAGAATTGATAAAATCGTTACAAATAGACTTTTGGCTCCATTTATATTTATCATTATAATGTGGGTGATGTTCCAGTTGACATTCACAATTGGTGCTCCTTTCCAGGACATGATTGATCAAGCATTCGGTGCTTTAGGTGAATTTGTCGCAGGATATATTGCAAATGAATATTTAGCATCATTCATCTGTGACGGTATCATCGGTGGAGTAGGTGGTGTTCTCACTTTCTTGCCTATTATTATCCTGATGTTTTTATTCTTAAGTATCTTAGAAGACTGTGGTTATCTGGCAAGAGCCGCATTCACTTTAGACAAATTAATGCACAAAATTGTAGGACTTCACGGTAAAGCTTTCATTCCTATGATTTTAGGATTCGGTTGTGGAGTTCCGGCCATTATGGCAACAAGAACCATGGAAAATGAAGGGGACCGTATGCTTGCTATGATGCTTGTACCATTCATGTCATGTACAGCAAGGTTACCAATTTACGCTATTTTTATTGCAGCATTCTTCGCCAACAATCAAGGTACAATGTTACTCGCAATATACGTATTAGGTATTGTTGTAGCATTAATTGTTGCGGCTATCCTCAAAAGAACCATGTTTAAAGGATTATCCACACCATTTGTAATGGAATTACCAACATATAAAGTACCATCAGTAAAAGGTGTCTTATTACACACCTGGGAAAAAGTAAAAGGATTTTTAAGAAAAGCAGGTACTATTATCCTTGCTTGTTCAATTGTCTTATGGGCATTAAGCATATTCCCATTAGGTGTTGAATACGGATCTGCAGACAGCGTATTAGGTATGATTGGTAATTTTATTGCTCCAATATTTGCCCCGTTAGGATTTGGAACCTGGCAAGCAGCAGTAGCAATTATTGCAGGATTAGCAGCTAAAGAAGTTGTTGTAGCAACCTTCGGTACATTAGCAGGTATGGAAGAAGATGATGAAGAAGGAATCACCAATTTAGTGCATGACACTTTTACACCTTTATCAGCATTTTCATTCATGGCATTTACATTGCTTTACACTCCATGTTTTGCGGCAATCGGTGCAATCAAACAGGAAACCAACAGTTACAAATGGGCATTAACCATGTGTGGTATTACATTAGTAACTGCATACATTGTTTCATTCTTAATATACAATGTTGGTATGCTTGCAGGATTTGGATAAATAAGGTTACAGGGAAATTGAAATTAGACGGGTTAGATTCCAAAATGATGATTAGATTCTTCTAATTATCATTCCATATTTTTTTTAAAAAGGTGAAACAATGGTAAAAACACTAAAGGACGTTAAACCTGGCGAAACCGTAACATTGGTGAAATATCATGATACCGGTGATGTAGGTTTAAGAAGACATTTATTAGGAATGGGTTTTGTTAAAGGAGCAAAAATAACAGTGAAAAAAGTTGCTACTTTAGGAGATCCAATAGAAATGAATGTAAAAGGGTATGATGTTTGTCTTCGAAAAGAAGAAGCAGAAAATATTGAAGTAGAATAAAACTTCAATTCCAAGAGTGTTACTATGAAATGCCGTATGTGTGGTTTTGAATTTGATGAAACAAAACTAAAAAACAGAGGCTGTATGAGCTGTGGAAAACATAGTGGCTGTAATCAAATTCACTGCCCCCACTGTGGATTTGGCAATCATCCGGAATTTGAAGATGAATTCGAATTTATTAACAGACTTAAAAATAGAATTAAACTAGGAAAAAAAGATACAAATCATTATTAAGAGGTAATTTATATGAATCGCAATGAAATTTTTGACAAATGTTACGAACATAAACATGCATTAATTTTTGCTGCAGGAATTGCAACTGCAATCATTGGAAAAAAAGTATTAGAATCAAAAAGCGTGAAAGATGCAGCAACAAAAGGAATGGCATCTGTAATGTCTGCTAAAAAAGATGCAGAAGAATGTTTCCAAGATATGAGAGAAAATGCAGAAGACATTGTAGTTGACGCACACGCAGAAGATAAAAAAGAAATTTACGTAGAAGCAAAAGAATAAACTTATTTTTCAGGTAAGGGAAAATGAAATATCAAGTAATGTACGATAACGGTTCTCGTTTAAGAGTTCGTTCAGGCCAATGGGCTTTCACAAAAGAGGAAGGCTATGGTCTTGCTTCATTACTTTTAAATCAAAGCTTTATCAATGAAGTATACACATCCCACAGAAACGGAAGTATTTTAATATACTACGATGGAGATGCTGAAAACAAACAAAAAATTTTCAATATTCTTGATGGTATTACATTAGATGATCTTTTTGAAGCAGAGCCAACACAGGCCCAAACTTCAAAAGAAATAACAGACGATTTCTATTTAAGATTATCAAAAATGATTTTTAATAGAGTTGTTTATAGAATATTCTTACCTATACCCCTTAGAAATGCACTAACCATTTATAATGCAGCGGAATATATTTGGAATGGTTTAGACAGTTTAACTAGCTTTAGAGTTGATGTTGCACTTCTAGACGGTGCGGCAGTAACCGGAGCACTACTTCAAAAACAGTATAAACCTGCAAGCTCAATGATGTTCTTATTGTCTATCTCCGATGCACTTGAAGACTACACAATACAAAAAGCTAAAAGCACACTTAAAGACAGCCTAGCTTTAAACATTGATACCGTATGGGTAGTAGGAGAAGACGGTGAAGAAAAACAATGCCCTGCAGTTGATATTGTTAAAGGAGATAAAATAAAAGTCCATATGGGCGATGTAATACCTGTTGATGGAAAAGTAATTGAAGGAGAAGGAATGGTTAATGAAGCTTCAATGACTGGAGAACCATTAGCCATCCATAAAAGACCTGGAAAAACAGTTCATGCAGGAACCGTTATAGAAGAGGGAAATCTGATTGTTGAAGTTTATTCAATGAATAAAGAAACAAGATTAAACAAGATTATTGATTTAATCGAGAATTCTGAAGAGCTGAAAGCAGATACTCAAAGTAAAGCTGAAAAACTCGCCGATTCAATTGTTCCATATAGCTTCCTTGCAACTGCATTAACATATCTGATTACAGGAAATTCCACAAAAGCACTATCTGTATTAATGGTTGACTTTTCATGTGCCATTAAACTAACAACACCATTATCAATCATATCTGCAATGAAAGAAGCATCAGATAATAGAATGATGATAAAAGGCGGAAAATTCTTAGAAAACTATGCAAATGCCGACACAATAATATTTGATAAAACAGGAACCCTAACAAAAGCAACACCAAAGGTTGTTGAAATAGTTCCAATGTCCAGACGATATAAACGTGACGACATTCTAAGAATGGCGGCTTGCATTGAAGAACACTTCGCACACAGTATTGCTGCAGCTATCGTGAAACAAGCTAAAAAAGAAGGCTTAAAACATGAGGAAGACCATAGTGAAGTACAATATATTGTAGCACACGGTATTGTAACCGAATATGAAGGAAAACGTGCAGTCATCGGATCAAAACACTTTTTATTTGATGATGAAAAAGTGAAACTAACTAAAAGTCAAGAGAAAAAAATAGCTAAAAAGGCTGCGGAACATTCTGTAGTTTATCTGGCTATTGATGGAAAACTTGAAGGTTTAATCTGCATTGACGATCCTGTGAGAGAAGAAGCAAAATATGTCATTGAAGAACTTAAATCGTTAGGTATCGAAAATGTCATAATGCTTACTGGAGACAGTGAAAGCGGTGCAAAATCCAGTGCTAAAGCATTGGGCATCACCGAATATAAATCACAGGTACTTCCAGAGGACAAATCCAGAATCGTCGAAGAATTAAAACAAGAGGGAAAAACTGTAATCATGGTTGGAGACGGCATTAACGATTCACCGGCTCTTGCGGCTGCAGATGTATCAGTTTCAATGAAACATTCATCAGATATTGCTCGAGAAGTTGCAGACATATCCTTACTGTCTGATGATTTATATGACCTTGTAACACTTAGAAAATTAAGTGTTGGAATGTTAGATAAAATCAATAAAAACTATCACAATATTGTTGCAGTAAATGGAACTCTTCTTGTTTTAGGTGTTTTAGGCGTAATTCCTCCATCCACTTCATCAATGATACATAATTTATCAACAATGTTGTTTGGAGTAATGAGCACCAAATCTGTTTTAGGTGAAGAGGATTACACAAAAGGGATAGAAGTAGAAGCTATTGAAGTAGCTGATATTTCTTAATCCTTTCTTTTTTTTAAATTAGGAATATTTGCTGACATATTCCGTTTATTTTAGGAAAATGCTCTTAAAAAATAATTAATTATTAGGAAGGCATATTAATGAGCGCAATTATTGAATTCAAAAACGTTGATAAAATTTATAAATCTGGAGACCATATTTTAAAAGCTATGGATAATGTCAATTTTACAATTGATGAGGGAGAATTCGTTGTGATTCTAGGACCCTCAGGTGCCGGTAAATCAACACTTTTAAACCTTTTAGGAGGTCTTGATACCGTCACATCTGGAGAAATCATTGTAAATAATGAACATGTGGAAAAATTCTCTGATAATCAACTTACGGCATATAGGGCAAAAAATGTGGGATTTATATTCCAGTTTTATAATCTAATACCAAATTTAACTTCCCTTGAAAATGTTGAGCTTATGAAAGACATTGTAGATGTAGATATAAACGGATTGGATGTTCTGGACTCAGTAGGACTTAAAAATCATGCAAATCAATTTCCGGCACAATTATCCGGTGGAGAACAGCAAAGAGTATCCATTGCAAGAGCAGTAGCTAAACAACCTACAATGCTTTTATGTGATGAACCAACAGGAGCGCTTGATTCAAAAACTGGCGTTTTAATTCTGAATTTACTTCAGGACATGAGCAATGAACAGGGAACAACAGTTATTATTGTAACCCATAATGCCATTTTAGCCCAGGCGGCTGATAAAGTAATAAGAATCAAAAACGGACAAATAGAAAGTATGGTAGTTAACGAAAACCCTAAAAAGGTCACTGATTTAGAATGGTGATTTGATGCTATTCAAAAAGATGTTAAGAGACATTCGCAAGCACAAAACCCAGTTCCTATCAATTTTTTTAATGGCATTTTTAGGAGTGTTTGTCTTTGCCGGTGTTGGAGGTGAATCAGTAGGCCTTGAAGTTAATAGTAATACTTATTATAATGATACAAATCTTGCAGACGGCTGGATTTACTCAGCCAATCTGGATGAGAAGTTTCTAGATGAGGTATACCTTTTAGGTCCAACAACCCAGATGGAAAGACAGCTAGTTGTAGATTCGGTGGCAGATTTTTCAAATGACCCCGAAATCACACTGCATTTTGTAGAAAATAATACAATATCCAAATTCTATTTAATTGAAGGTGAACCACTGGATGTTAATGACAGCGATGGAGTATGGCTAGACAAAAGCTTTGCGGATGCTAACAATCTTAATGTTGGAGACAACATTACCTTTGAGTTTAATGGCTTTAACATTGAAAAAGAAATTAAAGGGTTAGGTTATTCACCGGAATATGTCTATCACGCTTCAAAATCTTCAGTGATTCCTGATTTTTCTAAAATAGGTTTTGCTTATATGGGCTATAAGGCATTTCCGTCAGAAATTGTCCCATATAATGTTTTAAATGTTAAATTTGATGGAACACCCGAAACATTCGGCGATTTGTTATCTGAAAAATTAGATGGAAAATACAATTCATTTGTTGAAAAATCCGAACACTCTAGCGTGTCCCAATTTTCAGAAGAAATGGATCAGCATCAGATGATGGCGGGAATTTTCCCTGTTGTATTTATTTTAATTGCCATGTTAATTCTTTTAACAACAATGACAAGGATAATTGCCCATCAAAGAACACAGATTGGTATTTTAAAAGCATGCGGATTTAAAGACAAATCAATAATGTTTCACTATATATCATATGGGTTCTGGTTAGTACTAGCCGGTTCAGTATTAGGTTTAATTATCGGACCAATGACTCTGCCTAAGCTATTTTATCCATCAATGAGCTCAACATACATATTGCCTTCATGGACCCCTTCATGGAGCATGGATTTTGTCTATGTTGCACTGGCTATGGTTATAATGTCTGTTCTAGTTTCATATTATGCGGTTAAAAGTATTTTTAATGAAAAACCTGCAGATACAATAAGGCCAAAAGTTCCTAAAGTTTCTTCATCAGGTCTAATCGAAAAATTAGGATTCTTCAAACACTTATCATTCAATACCCGTTGGAATTATCGTGATGCTAAAAGAAACAAATTTAGAGCATTGATGACCATCATTGGAGTTATAGGCTGTACTGCACTATTAGTATCTGCATTCGGAATGTATGACGGAATGAATGACCTTAAGGAATGGGAATTTAATCAAATTAATCATTATGATTCCAAACTGGTCATAGATGATGAAGCAAGCATTTCAGAAATTGATGATGTGGCTGATGAGGTTGATGGTGATAAAATAATGGAAGGAGCCATCGAAATTGAATCCGGATCGGTTAAAAAGTCAGGTTCGCTACTGGTTTTAAACCATACCGATTTAGTTACTCCAACCGATTATGACTGGAATAAAATTGAAATACGTGATGATGAAGTTTCAATTTCACAAAAGATGGCAGATATGTTAGGCGTTAATGTTGGCGATACTATAAAATGGCATATTATGGGTTCCGACAAATGGATTAAAACAAAGATTGATAAAATTCATGCAGACCCGACTTCACAGGGATTAATAATGTCAACAGACAAATTAGAAGATTTGGACTTGAATTACACACCAACCAGCATTGTAACAGCACAACATGTTGACAAAAACTACACTGCCATTAAAACTGCCAATTCAATGAAGGACATGACTTCAAGTTGGGATGAGCTGACAGAAGCAATGTGGTTATTGATATATATTTTAATCTTCTTCGCATCTCTTCTAGCAGTTGTAGTATTGTATAATTTAGGATTACTGTCATTTACAGAAATTGAACGGGAAATAGCAACCCTTAAAGTTTTAGGTTTTAAAACTGGAGCTTTGAGAAAGTTACTTTTAACACAAAACTTATGGTTTACAACTATTGGACTTTTATTAGGTGTTCCGGTCGGTTATTATATTTTGAAAATCATGTGGGAGTCCTCAGGAGATTCATTTTATATTCTTCCTTCAGTAACCCTTACAAATTTCGCAATAACTGCCATAATAACATTTGCATTATCAATATTTGTAAATTTAATGTTTTCACGTAAAATTAAAAAATTAGACATGGTCGAATCGCTTAAAAGTGGTGAATAGTTTAACTATTCACACTTTCATGTGATATAATCAGCTGCAAGACATAACTATCTTTTAAAGACTTCAAAAAATGCTCTGAATGTGATTAGAACTGGATAAATTTCCAATCTTCCAATCCACATGGCAAATATACCAACGACTTTTAACGGCAGCTCTATGCTTTGTGACATCTGCCCTATTTCTAAACCAACATTACCCTGCATTGAAATAGCAAAGAATAATGAATTAAACGGATCATGGCCATATGAACATAATAATATCCAAGATACCAAAATACATATCAGATAAAGAGTTATATAGTTTCCGCTTTCTGCTACGACATTATCGGAAAGCTTTTTACCAGAAATTTCAAGATTAATAACACTGTTTGGAGACAGTATTCCGCGTAAACTCTTATATACTCCTTTAAAAAATGTGATGACCCTCATCAATTTGAGTGCACCTACAGTAGACCCATTTGAACCACCAATAATCATCAATGTCATTATAATAATGAGCACATTTGCTGGCCAAACCTCCATTACAGTTGAACTTTGAATACTTGCTCCGGTTGTAGTGATGGCAGAAACAATGTGGAATAAAATGTCCATTGGAACAATATTTGATATGAAATATATCAGCAGGGTTGTGCCCGCTATTAAACTAATCATTACCTTAAATTGCAAATCATTAATCAATGATTTTCCACGTGATTTGATAACTCTATACTGAACTAAAAAGCTTGTTGCACCCAATATCATCAAAACAATTGTAATCAAATTAATTAGGTCATTGTGGTAAAATCCTATGTTGGCATTTTTAACACTCATTCCACCAGTTGAAATGATACTGAATGTATGACAAACCGAATCAAAAAAAGGCATTCCCGCAAGAGTGTATAAAACAATTCCTGCAACTGTATAAATAAGATAGATTTTGAAGGTTTCTTTGATAGTAGCTTTGATGGATGGTTTGAGGCGGTCTTCACGAGCTTCAGACTGGTATAGTTTAGATGATGCAGTTCCGGGCTTTGATAAAAAAGATATTATTAAAACGATGATTCCTAAACCGCCAATCCATTGTTGAAATGCTCTAAAAAATAATATGCTGTGAGGTAATATTTCCACATCAGGATATATTGTAATTCCACTTCCGGTTAAAGCAGACATGCTTTCAAAAATACCGTCGACAATGTTTATGCCTGTTACAAAATGAAATATTAGGCCACCTATAATAGATGCCCATAGCCAAACTAATGCGGACGTAATCATTCCATGTTTTAAACGTATTTTATTAAGAGTATATTTTTCCAGGGCTTTTGTACAAATCAAACCAGCAAGTATAGAAATTAATCCAGGTAAAAGAAACCAGGCAAAATTGAATTCTAAATAGGCTAAATCGATTAAAATCGGGACTAGACACATTACTCCTATCCCAATCATCAATAATCCGGAGTTTCTTGCAATGATTAATATATCATGTTTGTTGACAAATCTCATAGAATACCTACTTAAATAATACATATTACTATTGAACAATTTAATATTTAAATTATTAAGAATTGATTTTATGATGGCTCTAAACTATTCATAATTAACTTAACAATGGACATTATTAACCCTTTTGAAATTTTTAGATTTGAACGGAAATCTCAAAAATATTAAAGACACAACTCTCATCGATTTCAATACAAATTTTAAATGTTAACCATTAATAAACCGATATGGTAAAATATCTCCATTATTATTAATTTTTAAAATGAAAGCATGCGCTTACATTCGAAAAACTTTATATATATTCCTTTAGAAACTATTATTTAGTGCTAAATCAAAGTACTACAGAAAAAACTTAAAGGAGAGTCTAAAATGAGAATGCATAAAATTTGTCCAAGATGTGGTTCTAGAAATGTTGACTGGATTATCCCTCAAAATTGGTCACAATGCATTTGCAGAGACTGTGATTATACAGGCCCGATTATTGAAGGAAACGATGAATTAGCAGAAGAGATTCATGAATCATATTTAGAATCACTGCAAAACGAAGAATAAGACTATGAGGAGAGAGTAAAATGTTAGGTTTAAACAACAAAAATCAAAAAAATGAAAATATTAAAAATCCTCCTAGTGATGATTCCTATTCAATGATACAGGCATTATTTGCAAAAAATAACGAAATAACTATTAACACATTGTCTCTTACCATTCTTGATTTAATTAATAAAGGTCAAATCAAATGCGATATTGATTTAGATGATTCATATGAAGTGGGTAAAAAATTAAGCCCTGAAGATATGGAAGTTATGAAAAAAATAACTCTCAGAATCGCAAACAAAGGCGAGCTGAAAACTCCCGAAACATTAGCTATTAACCTGCTTAAAAATATGAATAAAAATAAAAAATTCAACTTGAAAGCAATGGCAAAACAAAGCAATAACACTTCAGTCGCCAATAAATTTGAAAAAGACCTTGATGAATATGTTAATGCCATTGAAAGGGAAAACAACTATGACGGTAAAAATTATAAAGACCTCCTGGAAAACGGCAAATTAACAAGAAAAGGAAAAGAAGTCAAAAATGAATGGAAAAACTTCCAAGACTATCTAAAATCAAAAGAATTATGTGAAAAATATCCTCCGGAAACTGTTGAGGAAAATTCCGCCCAAATTCTCTATGGAGCATGCTTCGACATTGAAAAAGAGGCATTGAAAATAAGGGAAAACAACACACAACTAACTGATTTCATTGATAAAGATGGATATAAATTATTAAATATCATATTTAACAATGCATTACTCAATGTTAGTGAAAAAAGAAGAGGAAATGGAATATTTTATGGCGTGAATGATAAATATACCATTCCTGGCGGAGCATAGTTCCGCATTATACCTAAATGTTTTGAATATTACCAAAAATATTCAAAACCTACTTTTTTAAAATGATTATCCTCTGCATAGCCATTGCCGATTTTACTATAAACACCACCATTAAAAAAAAATGAATACTCAATCCAATATTTTGAAAAATGTTAAATAATAAACAATACTTAAAATTATTTAATGATTATATTTAATTTAAAAATTAAAACATTATATGGGTTGTTATAGTTATGTTAATGAATGAGCAAACCAAATTAACTAAGGACCATTACAGAATTTTTGGATTAAGTTGGGCAGGTTGGGTTTTTGATTTCTATGACCTTGTTTTATTTACTTTTTTAGTATCCCAACTTCAAACTGACCTCCATTTTTCTGCCGAGCTGCTTTCATTATGTTTAGGAATATCCCTATTCGCCACAGGTTTGGGCGGAATCATTTTTGGAGTATTGGGTGATAAATTTGGACGTAAGACAGTATTGCAATGGACAATTATCATATATTCACTAGGTACATTATTGTCCGCTTTTTCATGGTCTTTTTATTCTTTAGTAATATTCAGATTCATTACAGGTTTGGGTGTTGGTGGAGAATGGGCTACCGGTCAAATTTATATTAATGAAACATTTCCAGATAAATTAAGAGCCAAATTTGGAGGTTTTATGCAATCTGGTGCGCCTGTTGGAGTGATTTTGGCTTCAATAGTAGGGGGTTTAATAAGTCCTATCATTGGCTGGAGAATGACATTTTTAGTTTCAATCATTCCTGCACTTACCGTAATATACATCAGGAGATATCTTAATGAATCCGACGTTTGGCTTCAAAATAAAGACCAATATGTGAAAAAAAGTGCATTACAGGAGTTTAAGGAACTTCTTTCACAGGAATACCGAAAGATATTTTTAATCTCACTGATATTGTGCATATTCGGTATGTCTGCATACTGGTATACCTATTCATGGCTCCCAACATATCTTGCGAAAGAAAGGGGGTTAGCTGCAATTGGATCCACATTTGGAATCATTTTAATCCAATGCGGAGACTTTACAGGATATACAACTTTCGGTTATGTTGCTGAAAAACTTGGAAGACGTCCCGCATTCACAATATACAGCTTCATCATGGGAATAAGCATTTCTATGATTACAATATGTTGGAATCAAATTGACGCAGTTCCGGATTTGATATTTGTATTCATGTTCCTGACAGGATTTGGAACAGGATTTTTCGGAGGATTTGGTGCATTATTCTCAGAATTGTTCCCGACAAAAATCAGAAACACCGGTGTTGGAACAGTCTTCAACCTTGCACGTGGAATACAGTTTATCACACCACTAACAATAACATTTGTCGCAACATACTTTGATTTAAGCTATGGTATTGCTATAGCCGCAATATTTGCAATATTAGTTGGTATTTGGATTTGGGTATTCCCTGAAACCAAAGGAACTGTAATTAATGAATTAGACCAAAATGTATAAACTATTTTACAATTGTAGAATAGTTTTTACTTTCTATTTTTTTGATTGAAAAAAGAATTTGAGTAGGAATATATTTTCATCAGAGGGGATTTATTAAATAACTCAAAAAATCTTCAAATCAATTAAATTATTATTTAACAAAATACATAACAATAAGTATAAAAATTTGGAGAAAATTCAATGGGTAAAACTAGAGTTGAGTGGATTGATCTTGTACGGGCAATAGCAATATTGACTGTTCTATATATTCATGCAACCGATGGGATTTATATTATCTCATCTGATGCAATTCTAAATTACACAGTTTTTTCAAGAGTGTTTAATTTTGCATCCCTTTTTATTGGCCGTATAGGTGTTCCATTCTTTTTAATGATTACAGGTTACCTGTTATTGGACAGATCTTATGATGACGAGCGCGTTCGTCAGTTTTGGAATAAAAGCTGTAAAGGATTAATTATTGTTACCGTAATCTGGGCAATAATCTATGCACTCAGCCTGCAGGCCATTACTGTTGGATATGAAAGCGTCAACTTTGCTGAGGCCGGAAATCTATTCTTTAGCCATATGTGGTATATGCCAATGATTATCGGAATGTATCTTTCAATGCCATTTGTTGCAACAGCCCTTGAAAGATTTGACAGCAATACAATCTGGCAAGCAACAATTGTATTTTCACTTTTAGCATTCCTATTACCATTTATTACAATTGTATTGGCTATGCACGGAATTGAAAACGTGAATATTCAATATTGTCTTGGATTTAGTGGAGGAGTATACGGAATTTACATAATTTTAGGATACTTAGTTAAAAAAGGACAATTTAAAGATTTTGACCGCATTAAATTAATATTAATAGCAGTCATATCATTTATGATATGTTTATTTTTCCAATACTATGCATTTACAAAAGGATATCCTTTTGAATTATGGTATGAGTTCCCATTCATTTTAACCGGTTCATTTGCCCTATTTGAACTATGCTCTAGAATGGGTAAAGTTAGGGCATATCCAATTGTTTTATTTTTATCTAAATATTCATTTGCAGTATTTTTAGTGCATAACATATTTAGATTGCCTTTACTTCCGGTTGTTGTTCAGTTACCGTTCACAGAACCTGTAAAAGCAATAATTCTTTGGATTTTATTGATAATATTCAGCTATATAGCTGTTGTAATTATTTATAGAATCCCTAGATTTGGAAAATACATATTATATATGAGATAATTAACCAATTATCTCCTTTTTATTTCTTTTATAAAATTTTTTATATTATTGATGCTGTTTAAAAAATATGAGACTAAAAATAGCTTTCTTTTTTAAAAAAAATGATTTTCATTGAATAATTATTTTGCCATAAGATATGCATCATAAGCAGCATAAATGCTAATTAGAATATCAATAATATAATAAAATGAATCTAAAACAGAATCGACAAAAAATGATCCCACAATTCCCAAAGCAACAAATGCAACAAGGAAATAAATAATGCCTTTTTTAATATCCCCAGCATAGGCCTGACCTACTCCAGGAATGAAAAAAGATAAAATTGCAGCTAAATACTTATTTGCCATAATTAAATTCCTCCCATTAACCTAATTTAATATTTGAACAACGAACCTATATAAATTTTAGTGATTTGTAAAAAAAAATAGACGTTATTATAGAAATATTTTCAAAATTAATATATTAATTTAATAAAAAAGGAACAAAATCCCATCGAATGGCAAAATTATATTCCTACATAAAATCCAAATAATTTTTTAATTTTCATTTTTAAAATTATAAAATATATGCTTTAAATTGGTAAAAAAAACACAAATATGCCTAAAAAATACAATACATTAATATAATTAAAGATAGAAAAATAACTGTTGATATATTATTTTAATATTATCATTACATATAAGGGAGGGAAATAATGTATAAAAAATTCTTTTGCATTGCATTATTTTTACTCATGTTAGTAGGAATGACATGTGTAGTTGCAAGTGAAGATATAAACACTGATAATGATGCAATTGCAAATGTTGAAGATCTTGAAGTGCAATCAGCACCAATAGAT
>NZ_JBGULU010000182.1:0-2670 GCF_045116495.1 Methanobrevibacter sp.
ATGAAACAGCGTCTGGGAATAGCTGCGGCCATTATGCACAGTCCCGAACTTTTGATTCTGGATGAACCGATAAACGGCCTGGATCCTTTTGGAATCAAAGAGATAAGAACATTGCTTAAAAGGTTATCTCATGAATTCGGAATAACTATCCTGATTTCATCACACATTCTAAGTGAAATAGAAAACATCGCTGATGTAATAGGGTTCATGGATAAAGGTGTTCTGATTGACGAAATCTCAAAAGAGGAATTACACAACAGATTGAACAAATTTGTCGAATTTGAAGTATCAGACATTAATCTGGCAGTTAATATTTTTAAAGAATTGGAGCTTAAGCAAAATGAGGATTTTACAGTTAATGGGAATACAATTTACTTGTATACTCATTTAAGCTTAAGGGATAAATTCAATGCATTATTTGTTAAAGCCGGAATAGATGTTAAAAAGGTAAATCTGTGTGAAGAAAACCTTGAAGAGTTTTTCACAAGATTTGTATCCAATAACTGAGGTGATTTGTATGTTGACTTTCATTGAAATGGAATTTTTAAAGCTTAAAAGATCAAAAATATTCCTGTTAAGTCTAATGGGAGCTATTCTTCCGCCATTTTTAATGTTTATTGCGGTTACAGCATTTGGTGAGGGCAATACCTTTGAATTGTTATTCACCAATGTGAACATGTACACATCAGCAATGTTTGCGGTTTTAATCTTTGCCATAATCATTTCCTACCTTTTTGGAAGGGAATATAATGAACATACTCTAAAGACAATGCTGACAATTCCGGTTTCAAGGGCAAAATTCCTGGCAAGCAAATACATCATGTTTTTAGTTTGGATTGTAATTTTAACAGTGGTTACAAGCTTTTCAACACTTGTATTCGGATTAATTGCAGGTTTGGATGGATTTAGCTTAAAGTTATTCATTGATAGCTTTGCACAGCTACTCTATGCAAATGTGCTGTTGTTTTTAACATTCTCTCCATTTGTATTCATTTCACTATTTATAACAAATATGGTTCCCGCAATGGTTGGAGGTGCAGGACTTGCATTGGTGAATCTTATGGTTTACGGCCAGAACTGGGCGCCGTTTGTTCCTTGGGTATGCCCGTATCTGATTGCATCTGGTGAAA
This sequence comes from Methanobrevibacter sp., assembly GCF_045116495.1. GTDB lineage: Archaea > Methanobacteriota > Methanobacteria > Methanobacteriales > Methanobacteriaceae > Methanocatella. Next base: position 1,131 of record NZ_JBGULU010000182.1, read on the forward strand.
TAGCAAAATATGGCACAAGCATTACTGTCTCTTATGGAATAATTTTGGCCACTTTCTTGATTGGAATGGTTATTTCTTACATGTATTTTACAAAAAAAGATGTTGCATTATAAATTTTTAGCACTGGATAGATTTATCCAGTGCTTGTTTAACTTATGTACTTATGTTTAGATTTGCCATACCATTTATTGCGATGGCATGAACAACATGTCGTAGAGGCTGAAAATGAAAAAATTTTGAAAAATTATACCAACTTATTCATAGGGTGGTAATCAACAGGTTCGGTTCCCATTGGTTTTGCTGCTTCAGAAATGAACATATCAGTTTGTGCTACTGCTGGAAATGCGATGTTAGCATTTTCGATAGGTCCAAATAAAACGAAATCTCCGGCACACATTACCTGCACGATATTAGCACCGATATCACAGACAGTAAATGCAGTTTTGTTTCCTGCTTTTTTATAATCTCTTAACCAGTCCCATGCAGAAGGAACGTTGTGGATTCCAGATCCGACTGGATATCCCCATTTTGCTTTTTCTGCAAAAGATGTTCTTGCTGCAATACCTGCTCCCTGGCCTAAAGGGGTTACTGCAGTATCCATCATGAATTTTTCAATACCGCATTCTTCAGCAACTTCAAGCAAACCTTTTTCATATGCACCGTCATCCCCATCCTCCCACATTGCCATTTTACCTTCAATGGTAGCATTCATAGGGTTGAATCCTAATATGATGGAAGCTGAGATACCTGTTTCAGCAAGTGCATCTAATTCTGATTTGTCTGCTGCCATGTTAATTGAGTTATAAATTGCTCTTTCTGTTAATCCGGTTTCATCTGCATACTGTGCACCTGCAACTCTTGCATCTCCTGATGTTGAATCTATAAGGAATGGAGCATCACAGATTTCTCCAATATATTCGATGTATTTTGGAAGAGCTTCAACAGTCTGTCCAAAAACCTGTACGATATAAGGATTTCCGGTTACGTCTGAAATTGATGCCATATCATTAACTAGCTGTTCGGCCCGATCTTTATCGAAATCACCAGTTAGTTCATCATTAAGAATATTGTGTCCGCCATAGAAAATGGTTCCTGCCAGAACAGTAGGATATTCTCCAGGTTGTCCACCCATTTTGACTCCAGCGAAGTCAAATACTGTTTGTTCTTTGTCAAATTTAAACATTTATTTTAACCTCTATTTTTTTCGACCTAACTATTTTCAATTTAACTTTATAAAAATTAAAGTTAGGTCTAAAAATATATTTTATTTAATCATATATAAGTCCGTATTATAAATTTTATAATATAATTAAAATTTATTAATCAATGTTTAATTTATTAAAAAAAATTACATATTATGTTAAATTGAAAGATATGGGAATTATTTCATTTTCTAACAAAAACAATTAATATGTGGTTTTATTGGGTGAAGTTCTCTTAAAAAACTTAAAATAATAAAATGTTAATGATTAATCATGATTTTGAAAATAAATGAGTATTTAACAAAGAGTTTATTATATTGCTTCGTTTAAATAACTGT
>NZ_JBGULU010000183.1:0-2937 GCF_045116495.1 Methanobrevibacter sp.
GATTAATTTCACAGCCACACTGATAACCGGAATGGCATTGAAACTTCCAGCAAAAGTTTCCATAAGCATTGCGATTCTTTTAAGTCAAATTGGGGAATTTTCATTTGTTCTTGCAAAGGAAGGTATGAAATACGGCCTTATGACAAACCAGTTTTTCTCAATATTTTTGGGTGTGAGCATACTTACAATGTCATCAACCCCATTTCTGGAAAAGCTGACACCAAAAATCGTTCAGGCATTCAATAAAATCGACCACTTTAAAGTTGACAGTGAACTCAAGAGTTTGCCCGAAGAACTGGAAGATGCCCGTGAGATTGAAGATCATGTAATATTGGTCGGTATGGGTCTTAACGGAAAGCAGATGGCAAAGGCATGTAGTGAGTTCAAAATCCCATATAGAATTGTCGACACCAATCCTATAATCGTTGAAAACCAGCAGGCCCTTGGAATTCCAATCATTTTCGGAAGAGCGTCAAATGAAAGCGTTCTGAAAGAGCTCAACATTACCTCAGCCCAATGTATCGTCATATCCGCTTCAACATATGATGAAACACTCAAAACAATTGATGCTGCCCGCAGGCTGAATCCTGACATTCACATCATTGTGCGTACACAGTATCTGAAAAACATTGATGAAGTCATTGAAGCAGGAGCCGACGAGGTCATTCCTAAGGAATTTGAAACAAGTATCATGATGTTTACACGCATTCTGGACTATTACAACAAGGACGTTGACGAGATTACTGATGCTATAAACGATTTGAGATCCGACAACTACGATGCATTCAGAACTGTGACAACCGAAGATATTGCATCATATCTGAATTACAAATACACTGATTTGGAAATCGACTCTCTGCGTGTCAGTGAGAATGCTCATCTTGATGAATTTCCGTTTGAAGAACACAGTCTGAAGGTAACTGGAGTTGTTCGTGGAGAAGACACTTTCATTGAAGTGAAACCGGATTTCAAATTCCTGGAAGACGATTTGATTCTCTTCATTGGACATCGCGAAAATATCGATAAGTTTTTTGAAAACATTTAAATACTTTAAATAACAAGATATACACAAGGTGATAATAAATGTATATAACCATTACTGCAACCCATAAATTACATGGTACAAAACCATTGAAACTGAATTCAATAGTCAAATTGGTAAAAGAACCTGACAACAAATACGACACAGAGGCAATAGCCTGTGAAATGAGACACTTTGGAAAAATAGGATATGTTGCAAACAGCACCAACACCGTTGTAACCGGATGCATGAGTGCCGGGCGAGTATATGACAAAATAAACGACGAATACTTTGCAAGAATCAAATTCATAACCGGTCAGATTGCAATAGCAAAAATATTAAGTTCAGACGAATACATCAAAGAAGTGGAAAATCCTGAAAGCGACATTAACTTCCTAAGTGACAATTTGGGAAAAATAGATCTTGAATTTATAGAAAAAAACTTCAAAGGTGAAGGAAATGACAATTAGCATTGATGAAATTGAATTTTTAGATGGGCAAACACACAAAAACATGGCAATAATCCCCCTTAAAACACCCTTAAACTACAATCATGACGTAATAACATTAAAAAAAGGTTTTGAATTGGGCCTTGTCAATGTTAAGGAATGTGAAACATCAACCGTAAACACACTAATTGTTGAAAACAGCTCAGTTACTCCATTGCTTCTGATTGACGGTGAAGAAATAATCGGAGGAGACCAGAACAGAATAGTGAACGGAACCATCCTAGTTGAGCCTCAAAGTGAGATGAAAATTCCTGTAAACTGTACAGAACACGGACGTTGGGGATATAAGCATGAATTTAAAAATTCAGAATTTATAGCTACCTCAAGAACACGCTGCGCATCAATGAGTGCAAACCGTTCATCCGGAAGCGTTCAAAGTGCCGTCTGGAATTCAATTGACAATCTTGAAAAGGAACGTGGATTTCACTCACCGACACAGGCAATGTCAGAAAGCTATGAAAACCTGAACACTGATTTGGATGAATTCATAACCTCATTTAAAATCGAAAAGGGTCAGACTGGTGTTGTCGTAATAGTGGAGGGTGAAATAAAAGGTTTTGAAATACTCATAAACTCCGATGTCTACTCACAGTACCATGAAAAGATTCTTAAAAGCTATCTGATTGACACAGACATTAACGATTCTGTTTTTACAATCAACATGGACGTGATAAAAAAAACAATAGCAAATGCCCTTGAAAGCGAGCTTGTTGAAGCCAAAAATATAGGTCTTGAAAAAAGATTTGAGATAAAAAGCGATGATGGAATCGGAACAATCTACACCTACCATGACGAGCTGATACACTGCTCATTTTTCACAGGTGCTGAAGAAATCTCCGAAAAATTACCTGATGATGGCTGGACAGGAGCGAGAATAGTATTTTAGAAATCAATGCCCAAATCATCCATCATCATATCTATTTTTTTATTTAATTTTTTAATGTTGGAGGTGATTTCCTCTTTCTGGTTTTTCAAATCTTCCAGACGTATGAAATCCCCTTCAAATGTATCAACATATCTTGAGGTTGACAGGTTAAATTCATTTTTCTCCAAATCCTTGATTGCGACAACATTTGAGAATTTATCAATGATTTGGCGTTTATTGTATGCATAGATGACCTTATCCTGTGTTTCGTTAGTCAATATAAGATTCCTTTTAAACAAACCTGAAACTGAGTAATGGCTCTGAATTGTCTTATAATCCTTTGAAAGGTCAATGAACACAATGTCATCTGACAGTTTGTTTTTCTTAAATACAACAATTACTTCAGGCCTTTTTGGTCTTGAAAGCTCATCAGGAAGACTTATAATACAATCTATATAGTTTTTCTCAACTGTCAGATATTTTCTTAAGGTTTCAAGGGAATTTTTATTTAAAAAGCCCTGGGACAGACTTATCGCCATTAT
>NZ_JBGULU010000184.1:0-3228 GCF_045116495.1 Methanobrevibacter sp.
TATATAGTTTAAATTAAATAACATTAAGCAGGTGAAATAATAATGAAAAAACTTTATGCATTACTGGTAATTTTGATAATTGCATACATCGGTATAAATGTTGCTGCAGATAATTTACATTTGAATGACACAAATGCAACTGATACTGCCAAAGGCAAGGGTGAAACTGCAGTTAATGCAAGCCTGCCAAGTCTTGACAGCTTCAATAAGACTCAAATAAATGACACTACTGTAAGCTACACAGATTCAAGTTACAATATGACCATTTATGTAAATAAACTGGATAACAACAGTATACCATTATCTGATATTGTAAACGGCCTCAATAAAGGAGATTATACATCAAACCAAACTATTACAGAAAACGGTGCGACAACTTACTTCTTATACAATGAAGGTCCGGATTCATATAATGCAGATATTTACTTTAACAAAAATAAGCAGAACTACTTGATTAAAGGTACCAACATTACTTATGAAAACAGTGATTACTTCATAAGTCACTGTAAAAGTATAATAAGTAGTATGGGATCTGATGACAGTTCAAGTGGTATTAGCAGATGGTAATTAATTTAAATTACCATTTTTTATTTCTTTTTTTAACTCTAATGCATCATCATCGCCAAATTGATCTAGATAATTTAAAACTAGTTGTCTGCCTTCAAGTTCCTCATTTTCGTAGAAATATCTTTCAAAATCACTATAATCAAAGGCATCCAATTCATATTTTTCAAACAAATGGAGAGGGTGTGAGGTTAAAAAATCATAACCCTCATTTGTGATTTTATTGTCTTTGAAATAGCTATTCTCATCCAGATAATCCTTAAGTATGCTCCATGAGATATTGTATGAATTTTCACAGGTTATTATGGCGTATTCAAGTTCAATACCTTCGGATATCAGTTTCAAAAATTTATATGCAACGTATCTGATATCCTCAATGTAATCATAATCTGATTCGTCGATAGTGCTCAAAAGGCTTTCAAACATCTCTTGAGGATTATAATTCAGATTTATGCCGCAAAAGTGGCAGAACCGGTCATGCGAATCTATCGGCATATTGCAGTATGGACATGTGTCAGAGTGGGATTTTATGGTTGGTTTTTTATTTTCGTCAAACAGATATGCCAATCGTATAAGCAGAGACTCATTGAGAATCATTCCTGCTTCATACTCCTCAATCATTTGCTGTTTAATCTCAAAAGCCTTATCATAGGTTACATGGGCATCATCAATAAGAGATTCTATATAGCTTGAAAAATTTTCATCATCTCCGACAACCTCTTCAATGTCATATGACTTTACCGGAAGCTTTTCTTCGAGGTTTGATATCTCATTCATTATGTCCACATCGTTTTCTAAAAGGAATTCCCTGATTCTATTGAAATAATCATCACCAATAGATTTTCTTTTTTCAATGCAGTCGTAGTGGACAATATCATAGTTTAAAGGTGCGCTGTATGCGATTATGTTTTTATCAATGTCAAGAAAATGTATGCTTGAGCATATGTTCAAGTCATAAAAATGAGTTGACAGCTCCTCCGTCTGATATTCACTGTTTGATTCTACATGATTTCCCGGAACAATAAATTCAAGAGAGCTTGCAACAAGATTGTCTGATATTTTTGATGCGAAACCATATTTAATCAGCAGTTCAACAACCAAACGTGTAGGCTCGATAATGCTTGGCTTGTTGTATTCAACCATTGTCTGTTGAAGTTCTGAAAAGAACAGTCCGTTTCCCCTGAATTCAGGCAGTACGAAAATGTTGTTTAGGGCTGCGGTTATGAATTCAGATGAAAAGTCATAGCTGCAGAATCCGACGACTTTGGAGTCTAAAACAAGTTCCTTGAATAGGTTACACTCGAGACCTTTTAGGATTATTCCTTCATTATTCACGGCATCATATAGATAATCATAATTAGTCTTTAATATATGATCCACATCCATGGGAGTTTCGGATAGATAGACCCTTTGCGTGTTGTCAGCTCTTATTGAATACTTCATTTTGTTCCCCATAATTTTGGTATACCTAAATTTTTAATTTTCATGACTTATATAGTTAACTAAAATTATTATACAAGAAAAACAAAGTATAATATGAGGTGTTAAAATGAATATACTGGTTATTGGCTCTGGAGCCGTAGGAATAGGACTTGCAGCATCAATGTTGTCACAGGGTGCTGACATATCAATATTTGCAAGAGATAAAACTGCAAAAGCAATAAAAGAAAATGGAATCAAAAGATGCGGACTGTTTACCCATTATGAATTTACAAGCGATGAAGTGAACGTGTATGAAACCTATGAAGAAATTCCAAAAGAAACAATCGAGTATGTGTTCATCACTTCAAAGACAACAGCAAACGATGACATCTCCAAAAAATTAAACACACATAGAGACATCCTGAAAGAGGATTTCAAAATAATTATTTTCCAAAATGGATTTGGAAACGATGCAGCCTACCTGAGATTTTTTGACAAAACCCAGGTTTTCTCGGCACGTGTAATAACAGGATTTACCCGCCCTGAAAGGCACATCAGTGAAGTTACAGTATACACAGAACCCCTGCTGATAGGTTCACTTCAAAAGCAGGATCCATCCGAGTTACAGCCAATAGCAGACATGATAACCTCATCAGGAATCCAATGCAAACTGACCGGTGAAGTTGACAAATATCTCTGGGCAAAAATGCTGTACAACTGCGCACTAAATCCTCTGGGTGCAATACTTGATGTTAACTATGGAAAACTTACGGAAAACGAATATTCAAAAGAGATTATGGACAGCATTATCGATGAAATATTTGATGTCATAAAAGCAAGCGGATATGAAACATTATGGGAAAATTCACAAGAGTATAAGGACATATTCTATTCAAAACTGGTTCCGGATACATACAATCATTACTCATCAACACATCAGGATATCAAAAGAAAAATAAAAACGGAAATAGACTCACTAACAGGCAAGGTAATTGAACTTGGTGAGGCAAATAACGTTGATGTAGGTACAAATAAAATTATCTATAACCTAATTAAATCAATAGAAAGTGATTTTTGAAGATAAATAAACTAAACCTTTATATAGGTTGAAAAACAATATATTCATGTTCATATTGTTATATACTATTTTTTTAAAATATGAACAATGGTGATGGTTGAAATGAGCATTCGTTTGTATTCCTTTAGTGGTGTTTAGGAAGAGAATGTTCATTTGTTTTTAAA
>NZ_JBGULU010000185.1:0-3270 GCF_045116495.1 Methanobrevibacter sp.
GAAATCTTATCTAAAGCTGCAGAACCATAATAAGGCATAATGACCAAACCAATTATAGTTGTCATCCAGAATGAAATTAACCTTTCAATAACGGTTGCAGCCGCACTGACTGAAGCCGGAATACCTGCAGCCGAATAAAATATAATCATTAAACCGTCAACAGCTCCAAGACCTCCAGGAAGAAGAGGAATCATACCGACCAGACAAGCCACGATAAATACTTCCCCGATTACTATCAGATTCACATTTGCTCCAAATGCTAAAAACACCAAATAAACCCTAATAATTTCAAAAATCCAAATTACAAAAGATAATGTAAGAGTATATGCCAGACCTTTCTTATTTGACATCAGCATCTTCATTGTATCTTGAAAACCTAAAATGGCATCATGAATCTGATTTTCAAGTTCTTCAGAATTTTTCTTGTAAAATCTCCTAACAAGACCTATAATCCAGCCGTCAACTCTTTGTCCAAAGCCGGGATTAATACACATGTAAATAAGGATTGCCAATACTATAACAATAGCAATGACTGCCAAAACCATTACAATGATTAGCCATAAATCGAAATTGAAAAAGAGCGCCATTGATGCAATTGTGATTGCAGCCAGCACAACAAAAGGAAATGTATCCAAAGCCCTATCCGCAACAACAGTCGCAAAAGAATCTTCAAAACGATAGTTTTCATTTGATTTGGATAACAGATACGCCCTTACAGGCTCTCCACCCCCACGTCCGGAAGGAGTGATGTTATTAACAGCAAGACTTACCAGAACCATTGGGAGCAATTTCATTATGCTCACATCCATATCCGCCAATTTACTAAGGATTTGCCAGCGCAAAGTATATAAAAAATAAGTAAATATTTGAGTTGCAATAGCTAGAGCTATAATCCATAAATTAGCCATTTTTAAAGCATCCAACACCTGGTCAATACCTACAAACCACAGCATTATGAGCAAAATAATAACGCTGATTCCCAATAATATTATTGTTTTACGATCCATATGCCTAACCTTATATTACTTATATATTCATGTTACTTATAAATTTATATAGAAAGGTAATCAAATTATTACATTAATGAGGTATATAACAAAATCGGATTTAGTGGTCGTTGCATTAAATTCAGGGAATTTAATGATTGGAATCGGAGCAATGTGTTTAGTTCCCCTGATTTTCGATTTGGTTTACTTTGAATTCGACGTGATCAGTTTTGTTATACCTGCAGCAATTTCTATATTATTAGGACTATTTTTTAGAATATATTTCAAGGAATATGAAAATAAAAAAATACGGCTAAAACATGGTATGATTCTCTCATCATTTGCTTGGCTGTGGGCAAGTATAATTGGAGGAGTCGTATTTATGCTTTCGACAAATATGGCGCCAATCGATGCTGTTTTTGAAAGTATGTCCGCTTTAACAGGGAATGGAATGACCCTATTTCCTGATGTCGAAATACTGCCACACAGCGTCCTATTTTTCAGAGCATTTGAACAATGGGTTGGTGGATTGGGAGTGGTCGTTATGATTATAAGCGTTTTGGCAAAGCCAGGACTGGTATCATCAAAACTGTACCAATCAGAAGCACGTGACGAACGTATCAAACCAAGTGTTAAAACAACCCTCGAAAAAACAATTATAATCTATGGAATCTATACCATTGGAGGAATTATTTTATATTTACTTGCAGGAATGCCCCTATTTGATTCCATCTGCAGCACACTCTCCATTATCTCAACAGGCGGAATGAGCATTAAAAATGCAAATATGGGATACTATCAAAATGACCTGATTTATTTCATATCAATCGTTCTGATGATACTTGGTGCTACAAGCTTTTTAGTTCACTACAAAGTTATCAAAACAAGAGGAAAATCATTGATTGAAGACCTGCAATTTAAAATCATAATAAGCGTGATTGCCATCGTTACAGTACTACTATATTTTGTATCAAACATTGTTCCGATGGACCTACTATTTACAGTAGTATCTGCAATTACAACAACCGGAGCAAGCGTTGTTTCCCCTACAGATATGGGAAACTGGCCACCATTTGTAAACATTTGTTTAATGTGTTTGATATTGACTGGAGGTTCAAACGGCTCTACTGTAGGTGCAATCAAGCTTGTTAGAATGATTACTTTCTTTAAAGGAATATACAGACATGTTCGTGAGATATTATCTCCTGAAGGAAGAGTGGTTCCCGTAAAATTACAGGGCCGTAAAATACCTGAAAAGGCAATATCCCAAGCCGGAAACTTCATTACACTTTACATGATGTTTATAATGTTTACCTGGGCATTGTTCTGCCTATACGGCTATGACCCATTTAAAAGCCTGTTTGCAGCCATGTCACTACAGGGAAACAACGGTTTGGAGCTTGGAATAGTCACACCCTCATTAAATCCTGTGATAAAAATAGTAAGCATGTTTGATATGTGGACAGGAAGACTGGAAATATATCCTGTACTAATCACACTTAGAGCATTTTTCGAAATTTTTAAAAGATAAATATATAACATTCAAAAATAAATATTGATTATCAAATATTAATGGGGAGATTTGATGTATGCAATTATTATGGGAGGAGGTCGTGTCGGACTTGCTCTTGCGAATTTATTAATAGATAATGGATTTGACATAACTTTAATTGAAAGTGATGAAGGATTATGCTCAGAAGTAGCTGGAGAACTTGATGCTCTCGTTATTCATGGAAACGGTACAAGTTCAAAATTGCTTGAAGAATCAAACATTGAAGATGCGGATTACTTCATAGCCACTACAGGAAACGATGAAGCAAACCTGCTTTCATGCATTTTAGTTAGAAAATATAATGTTGAAACAATCATTGCCCGTGTAAGTAATCCTGACCACGAAGAAGCATTTAAAGAAGTTGGAATTGACAGAGTAATCAGTCCGGAAATAAGTGCTGCAAGAGATTTGGCCCAATTTGTTACAAATCCAAGAGTATCAAAATTAACAACTCTCGGAGAAGGTGATGCCGAGATTCTTGAAATGACAATAACAAATGACAAAATTGTTGGAAAACGATTTAAGGAAGTGTCTCCAACCAAAGATTTCATAATCATTTCCACCTATCAAAGAGGAAAACTGATGATTCCTCAGCCGGATGACATCATTTCCCGTGGAGAAAAAGTATCCATCCTTGTTAAAAGGGGAACATTGAAAAATGTATCAAAAAAATTAGAAAAATAAAATTATAAATAGGAATAAGACAATCTAATATGGTCTTTTCCATTATTT
>NZ_JBGULU010000186.1:0-7234 GCF_045116495.1 Methanobrevibacter sp.
TGCTGCACCTAATCCGTTACCACAAGGGTGAGAACAACTTCCAGTAACAGAAGGTAATTTCAAAGATGATAAGACGAACATGAATGCGCCACTTACTGCAAGTAAAGCTTTGGATTCAGGGGTTTCATCTACAATTTTTTTGATTTGATATAAACCAAATGCGACAACAATGATTGATATGACAAACCATATAATACACCATGTCAATGGTAAATATCCTTCCATAATATGCATAAATAATTTCCTCCAAATAACCTATCAAAACAATTTGATAAATAACTCAATAAAAATTTAAATTTAAGTTAAAATTTATTAAAGTTTTATTGATAATGTTATTATATACTTTATTATATATAAATATTATTAGTAATACTATAAACTAAATTTAGGTTAACCAAAATTATTTATTAAATTAAAAAAGAAAGATGATATTATGAATATAAAAAATAACCTGATTCTGGCACTTGATGTTGGAAGTGAAAGTGAAGCAATTGAAATTTGTGACTCAATCAAAGACTATATTGACACCATCAAAATAGGATATCCCCTAGCACTTGCAGAGGGTCTTGAAATTATAAACAAACTAAAAGAGAAATTCGGATTTAAGGTAATCTGCGACTTCAAGGTAGCAGATATCGATGCAACAAACTCAAAAATATGTGATGAAACATTCAAAGCAGGAGCAGATGCAATAATATGCCACGGCTTTGTCGGATCAGACAGTGTGCAGGCATGCCTTGATGTGGCAAACAAATATGAAAAAGAGTTATTTTTACTAACCGAAATGTCCCATCCTGGAGCAAAAATGTTCCTGCAGAAAAATGCAGATGCAATAGCTCAGATGGGAGTTGACATGGGAATTACAAACTATGTGGCACCTGCCACAAGGCTTGACAGACTCGCAGATATTCGCCAGATTGTCGGCAAGGACGCATATATTATCTCACCTGGCGTAGGTAAGCAAGGTGGAGACGGCAAAAAAACTTTGGAAATTTCAAACGCAATCATTGTCGGAAGAAGCATTTACGAATCAGACAATCCAAAGGAAGCATGTGAAGAATTAATTAATTCACTTGATTAAAAGTAACATATTTTAATTAAAAGAAATAAATATTACTATTGTTCTTATTATTTATGAACATCATAATTTTAAAATAGGGTGAAAAATATGGTAAACGAAGTAAAAAAATTAATTATGGAAACAATTTTGGCTTTAATTACTACTGCATTTGCATTCGTTGCAGGTGAAGCATGGAACAGTGCGATTCAAAAATTAATTGAATCTGTAATCGGTACCGGAGACGCACTCCCAAGTTTATTCACTTACGCTATTGTAGTAACCATCATTGCAGTAATCGTTACTGTACTCATTGCTAGAATTGCTGGAAGAATGGGTGTTGACACCGAATAAACATATAAAAAAAGGAATTTTTATTCCTTTTTAAACTTCTTTTTTTTAATTCAAACTTTCAAACAATATTCCTGCAGTTTCATAGGATATTTCAAACAGAATAAAGCAAACAAATATCCAAATATTGAATACACCACAAACTGCAAGCAGAAGAATTACGATTTTCATCACAAATCTGTATTCGAAAAATAGATTCAGAAACTTATTTTGAGTTACTTTTGAGATCAGTTCATGGCCAACCTCATCTGAAAATGCCGCCAGAATACAGATTAATATAACAACCAAATTCAAGTCAGGGATTCCGCCGACTAAAAGAATGAAAATGAAAATTATCAACGTAAGGATATGGTGAAGTCCATCCACTTTAAAAGCAATCAGATTACCAATTAGAATAGCTATAAAAATATAAGCCGCTTCAATACTGTAAACAGCTGCTAAAGCTGATGCAATACCACAGAAAACACCAAAAACGCTTGCAAAAGCCAGATTATGGTTTACATCATATAAATCATCCGAATATTTCATGAAAAAACCGGATAAAATAAACAATAATGCCAAAATTATGTAACTCATCTAATCACTACTAATCCTATCCAAAGCCGCAGCATAAATCAGGGGAAAAATAACAGTAACATCACCGACTACACTAGCCAGACTGGACCCGCATCTTGCCTTTGCCCATGATTTTGCCTCTTCCAGAGGGGCTCCGCCTAAACTGCCTGCTTCGGGCCTGTCCATTGTAATCTGAATTGCCGCATCAAGGCCTCCAGTGATGACATTGGAAGCCAGCGTATAATGTTTGGTTAGTCCGCCACCTAAAAGGACTGCACCAACCTTTTCAGATGAAAATACAATATCTGACAATAACGGCATGTCTCCGGCAGCACTTACAGTAAAGTCATGATCCTGTGAAAATATCCATAGCTGCAAACCCATCATTGAATCGATTAGTCCCGGTGCAAATATAGGCACATTTTTTCTAGCAGCAGTTGCCACAAAAGAGTTTTCATCCTCGACCAAAAGACCTATTTCATGAAGCAATTCCTGAATAGAAACAATCTTTTTCTTTTCTGATATCTTTTCAAATATTTTTGTTATTTCACTTTCAAAGATTGTGAAGTCATCAGATCCGACATTGATGTCTGCGATTCTGCCTATTCCTTCCTCATTTAATTCTTCATCATCCTTGCCTTCATGGCGATAATGTGAACCTCCAAAAGCCTCCACTAAATCATGAGTGATATTGGCTCCGCTGGAAACTATTAAATTGACATGACCTTCATTAATCATTTTAGTTACAATGTTTCTCATGCCTCCTGGGATTAAAGGACCTCCAAGACTTAAAAATACATTCATGTCCTCATCCTGAATCATATCTGTCAGGATATTGCATGCTCGGGCTACTCTGCCCGCTCCTAAAACACCAGATTCATCGAATTGATCTAATAAATCTGATACACGCATATTCTTATCTACGCTAATCTGGTTAACTTTCATTAAATCACTCAAAAAATAAAATTAATTTGTAATAATTGGGAATTGACCTAGATTTGTAATGCAATCAATCAGGTCTGTTCTTGTTACAATACCCAGTAAGTTATTGTCATTATCCGCAACAATAATTCTTGAAATTGATTTTTTAAGCATTACTTCAATAGCATTGGCTATTTTTAAATCCTCATTTACAATAACAACATTGGACGACATTAATTCTCCAACTGTCCTGCCTTCATTATCCTCTGCCATTGCCTTTACCAAGTCAGTTACAGTAAATACTCCAACAACCTTTCCATCCTTCATGACCGGAGCGCCATCAATTTCATTATCTGTTAATTTTTGTGCAGCTTCCTTTAAAGAACAGTTCATTTTAAAGGAGATTACATCACGACTTGCAATCTCTCCAACAGTTTTTTTAGGAATGCTTCTAATTGTACTTGTATCAACAAGTAATATATTATCCATATCGTCTCTTCCTACGATTTCGCCCATAACTCCCAAATTATTTACAGGTGTTGGACCTATCTTGATGGTATCTCCAAGATTTAAATCTTTAATGCTTCCTAAAACTTTAATTGCCGCCTCACATTCACTAGGTTGAGGAACACTTGTAAATTCAATTTTTGCAACGGAAACATCCTCCAGTCTCTTATCATTTTTATATATAGGAACCTTGGAATCCTCATCAGAAACTTTAATATTTAAAGAATGATAAGCTTCGATTGTAGGTTTATATCCTCCTCTAGGACCTGGTACTCCCTTAACTAAACCTAAACTTCTAAGTGATTGCATCTGGTTACGGATTGTTCCAGGATTCCTATTCATAACCTCAGCAATATCTTCACCCTTAATGGATTTCCCATTGGAAGATTGGTATAAGTTTATTAAGGTTTGTAAAATTTCTTTTTGAACAGATGTTAACATGTTTAATCCCCATTATCTAAACTAATATATTATATTTGTAATGTATACCTTATAAATGTTAACGATTTATCATGATGGATTTTCGGTGTGTATTGAACAGTGTTTAAAAAAAATAAAAAATGAAATGATTATTCAACCAGCTGTTTTAAATCATTTCTAATGATGGAAGTTGCATCAAATCCTTTTATGGCATCAACCATTTCAGGGAATTTTGCCTTAGGAATCAGAACGTTAATCTGTGAAAAGTCAGAACCTGCGGTAATTGTAGGTTCATCCGCACAAAGCTTATTGTCAATCAGATAAGCGGAAACTTCATCAATTTTTGAATTTGCGATATTGAATTTAACATCGAAATATTTTTTAGCGGTGATAGCACCCAATAGCTGCTCATAAATCATTTGGGCTTTGGCAAGTTTTTCTTCACTGCATTTTTCACTTGCATAAAGACCTGCTGAGGAATGCAAAATGGTTTCTATTTCCTTTAGACCCGCTTTTCTTAGGCTGCTTCCGGTTTGAGTATTGTCTACAATCAAATCGGCTCCTTTGGCAATGTAAACTTCAGTTGCACCATCGGAGTTAATGACCTGCACCATTTCATTGTCACCGTCGGTCAGACCTCTGACCTGGACAAACGGCACTGCATCACCATACATTTCCTGATATACTTCATTTTCCATTATGAATTTTCTTGTTAAGTTTGGATATTCAGTGAAACATAAAATTGGAGTTTTTCTATCCTTGTTTGCTCTGAAAAAGTCTGACAGACTATCATAAGGAGATTCTTTTGGGACAGCAACTATCAAACGGGTTTTTCCATAATCCAAATCACCGATTTTAATAGTGTTGGTTTGCCTTAAAACGGATTCTTCCTTAATCCAATCTTCTCCTACAATAGCAATATCAACCATTCCCCTGTTCAACTCTACAGGAGTAGATTGCGGGCGAGTTATGAAAGCAACAATGTCATCATCATTTAAGATTTCAATTTCATAAGACTCATCACCAGGTTCGTATCCTTTCACTTCATAACCTGCATCAACAAATAATTGATAAGTATTTCCTCTTTTTACATTATTTAAACTTCCCTTCGGAAGTCCTAAAATTATTTTATCATTCATAGTAATACCTACAATAAGATTATTATTTAAGATATATAATTATTGTGATGGTTTAAAAAAAAAGAATTTAGTTGTGATATGGTTCACAACTTTGTCTGTCCAATGCATGTTTGTGAACATGCATATGCTTGATTCCATTTTCAGTTTCAATTTCATCAAGAATTTTAACACCATCATGTGAATGTGTATGCTCACCGTCATTGTGGAAGTGATAATGTGAGTGTTCTGTATTTTGAGTGTCAACTTTTTTGATTGAATCATCGAAGTGCCTATCGTAGAGCAATGCTGCATTTAAAACTACCAAACAGGATCCTGCATTGTGAACAATTGCTCCGGTTACAGGATTCAGGAGTCCCAGTACAGAACATACAATAGCTACTGCGTTGATTGTCATTGAAATTGCAATGTTTGCCTTGATTGTAAATAATGTGGAATTTGAAAGTTTTTTAAGATATGGAATCTTGCCTATATCATCACCCAAAAGTGCAATGTCTGCCGCTTCGATTGCAACATCACTTCCAACAGATCCCATTGCTACACTGACATCAGCAGTCTTGAGTGCAGGTGCATCATTTACACCGTCTCCAATCATACATACCTGTTTACCTTCACTTTTGAATTTTTCAATCCATGAAAGCTTTTCTTCAGGAAGCAGATTTCCATAAACTTTTCCAATTCCAACCTGTGATGCAAAGTAATTAGCAGTTTCTGTGTTATCTCCTGTAAGCAATACTGTTTCGGTTCCAAGCTCATGCAAGCTATCAATCATTTTCTTGGAATCTTCACGTATCACATCAGACAAACCAATTAAACCAATGACTTCACCATTCAATGCAACAATAATTGAGGCTTTACCTTCATTTTTTAATTTATTTAGCTGTGTGTCTACATTTACATCAATATTGTTTTCTGATAGGAATTTGGAGTTTCCGGCATATGCCTTACCATAAGAATTTTTACATGTAACCCCTTTTCCGGGATACATCTTGAATTCTTGCGGCTCTTCAATATCGATTTCCGCTTCTTTTGCATTGTTTACAATAGCTTTTGCCAGAGGGTGTTCACTTAATTTTTCACAGGAAGCTGTGATTTTAAGCAAATCCAAATTAGTTAAATCCTCTTTTATAGAAATAACATCAGAAACTTCTAAATTACCGTAAGTTAATGTTCCGGTTTTATCGAATACCAAAGTATTCAAACCTCCCAGGGTCTCCAGTGCTTCACCTGATTTAATCAATACACCATATTTGGTTGCCTGACCAATTGCAGCCATAATAGCTGTAGGGGTTGCTAAAATTAATGCACAAGGACAGAATACTACTAAAACTGTTACTCCCCTTTCAATATTGCCTGTTACCAGCCATGCGACAATAGCTATAATCAATGCAACAGGAACAAGCCAAGTCGCCCATTTGTCTGCAATTCTTTGAGTCGGGGCCTGCTTTTCATCAGCTGCCTTTACAAGGTCAATCAATTTCTGAAGTGATGAATTTTCACCCAGACTTGTTGCTTTTATATCAATTGCACCGTACATATTCATGGTTCCGCAGAATACCTCATCACCCACTTCCTTATCAATAGGCAATGATTCACCGGTCATGATTGATTGGTCAAGTGATGAAGTACCGCTTATAATTTCACCGTCAACCGGAACGCTTTCACCTGGAAGAATCCTTAAAGTATCCCCGATTTTTATCTCATCCACAGGGACTACTTCCTCACTACCGTCTACAATTCTTCTTCCAGTTTGCGGAGTTAAATTAATTAAATTTCTTAAACCTTTTTTAGCTCTCTCAACAGTCCAATCTTCCAGGAGAGCTCCTAATGCCATAATCCATGCCACTTCACCTGCTGCAAATATCTCACCTATCAAAAGGGATGCAACCATAGCTATTGCAATCAGCAGTGCAGATGAAATCCATCTTTCACGAATCAACCTGGTCATTGCCAGAAGCAGCATCGGAATACCGCTTATAATTACTGTTCCCCATGCAGGGTTTAAATAAATTGGAACTTCTATTCCAAATATCATAAAAATAACTGCTATTAATAAGAATATTCCTGAAATAATTGTCATTTTGAGACCAAACAGGAAATCAGTTATTTCATCAATCACACAAAACACCTCGAAGTATTACTTTTTTTGAATTTATTTAAATACCCAGTATTACTCAAAAATTTTTTAAAAAAGTTTTCCCCAAATTTTAAAAACTTCCCAAAAAATTAAATTCAGTAACTACCAACAGCCAAAAAGTATTACTTTTTTTGAGTTCATTTATATACT
>NZ_JBGULU010000187.1:0-14180 GCF_045116495.1 Methanobrevibacter sp.
ATCACCTTCTGCTAAACCTAATTTCTCAGCAGACTCTTTAGTGATAACAGCAGTAATAACATTAGGTTCTGAAACTTCAATTTTAATGTTTGCCATAACGGCTCCAAGATCAACATCAGATACTTTTCCATTTAATTGATTTCTTGCACTTAATTTCATAATTTCACATCAATATGTTTTTGACAATATAACATTATATCGAATTGTATATAAATATTTCGTTTTTTGACATAAATAAGACATTTTAAAACGATTACCGAAAATACTTCATATCGATATATTTTATATTAAAATTATTTATTAAAACAAATATAACAATTTAAAATAGTAAAAAAATATTTATATAAAGTTAAATAATTAAAATAAAATATATAAATTAAAATAATAAAATTTAAAGAAATATTAAATATTTATAAATAATTTTATCGAAATTCATAAATTTCACTTGAATATACATTATCCCGACAAGATCTCGATTTTAAAAAAAAAACTTAAATCCTTTATGCAAATTCAAATTATACTGAAAATTACAAAGAAATACAAATTTCAAACATGATTCTTATAACTAGAAAATATTAATAATATAAAAACGAAATTAATAATTATGAAAATCGAATTAGAATCAATCGGTACAATCCATACAGAATTCAATGAAATTGAAGGAATGCCAATTCAGCCTACAGGTGCAAAAGGAATAAAAGGAACTATTGAAATTAAAGACAAATTTGCAGATGGCCTGAAAGACCTTGACGGATTCTCTCATATTCACATTATCTACTTGCTACATAAGGTAGAGGGATACATGCTTGAAGTAAAACCTTTTATGGACAATGATACTCATGGCGTTTTTGCAACAAGATCACCGAAAAGGCCAAATAGAATAGGAATGAGTGTTGTTAAAGTAAATAAAGTAGAAGGAAATACAGTTCATGTTGAAAATATTGACGTTTTAAACGAAACACCCCTTTTAGACATCAAACCATATGTACCTCAACTATATGAAGATACAATAGATGAGTTAAAAATAGGATGGTTTGAAACAAAACACCAAAAAGCAAAATCACAAAAATCAGATGATAGATTTAAATAATCTATCACAAAAAAATTTTCGAAAAATCCAGTTTTAATTATTTTACAACCATTACTTCTTTAAGATGATTATATTCACATTCAAAATCATCAAATCCTCTAAAAAAAGAAAAAAGTTAGCTATAAATTATTTATAGCTGCAGTTATCAATTGAATGGTTGCTTCAATATCGTCCATACTACATACACTTACTGGAGTGTGTATGTAACGGGTAGGGACTGATAAAACACCGGTTGGGATTCCTTCACGGGTCAAGTGGATTGCAGTACCGTCAGTGGTTCCACCATCACTTACTTCCAATTGGTAAGGAATATCATTTTCATCACCAGCCTTGATAAGCATGTCTTTAACGGATTGCTGGGTCAAGATACCTCTTCCGCTGGCATCCGCTAAAATTATAGCCGGACCTTTGCCTGCTACAACTGGTGCCTCTTCCGGTTTAATTCCAGGATGGTCACCAGATAAAGTTACATCGAGTGCAATAGCTAAATCAGGATTTAATTTGAATGCAGAAGTTTTAGCACCTTTCAAACCTACTTCTTCCTGAACGGTACCTACACCATAAACGGTAGCTCTGGTTTCAACTCTTTTTAAAACTTCCATCATCACATAACAGCCGACACGATTGTCCAAAGCTTTTCCCATAATCAGGTTATTCGGATATTCTACAAAGAGTGCATTGAAGGTCATCTTATCTCCTATTCTGACCATTTTTTCGGCATCTTCCTTATCTTTTGCACCGATATCAATGAACATATCCTCCGCTTTAACAACTTTGTTTTTCTCTTCAGCTTTAGTAACGTGAGGTGGTTTTGAGCCGATTACACCAACAACAGGTTCTCCAACAGAAGAATGAATAGTTACAGTTTGGTTCATCAACATTTGATCATTTATTCCACCAATGTTAGAGAATTTAATAAATCCATTATCGTCAATGAATCTAACCATTAGACCAATTTCGTCCATGTGTGCTGCAAGCATTACAGTAGGAGCCTTTTTTTCACCTTTTTTAGTAGCTATTAGGTTTCCCATACTGTCTTTTTCAATTTTATCAGCTACATCTTCTAATTCACGTGTAATAATTTTAGCTATTTCTTCTTCGCTGCCAGATACACCTGGAGCTAAAGAAAGCTCTCTCATTAATTCCATCTTATCACCAAATAAGTTTTATACATTTAATAATATTAAATAGTTTCTATTGATAACAATTTCGAAAAAAAATAGTGAAAAAAGGAGCGTCAACTCCTATCTGTTTAAAGCTTTAAATCCGATTGGTGTGGTACTGTATTTAGTTCCGGCCGCCATAATTACATCCTGAACTGATGAAGTGAGTTTTGATTGAGGCCTCCAAGGTGCATCTTTATCTTCTCCAACAATAGATACTTCATCTACGATGTTATTTTCAAGTAAGTATACCAGAATTGCTGAAACTACGCCCCCGTCTTGACCTATAATTGAATCTGCTTTAACTGAGTAGATATCAAGATAGTTTCCAAGCGGTTTTTCGTCAATGTCTTCAGGATATATTTCATTGCTTACAAATGTTCTAGGGCATGCAAAATAACATGCATGACAATCATCTTCACATTCCTTTTTGGATACCGGTTTTCTGTGGTTTATCTGAATTGAATCAATTGGACATACATATTCACAGGCTCCGCATAAAACACATGACCCTACACTGATAACATCATTTTGCAGGTTTTCAAATTGGCATAAGCGGGCTTCCCTTATAACTTCCTCTTCACTCATTGCCCTTTTTGAAAGTACTGGTCTTGCAACGGCTTCTCTTTTTTTATATCTTTTAGTGTTTTTAGAAATTTTTTGATTTGCTATTCTTTTTAAGAGGTTCAGGCCTTTTTCAGGCATCTCTTCAATGGTAATGTAACCTTTATCAATAGCATCTTCAATAATTTCTCTACCTTTTTTTGACCTTACAATAACTGTTGAATATCCGCTAGGAGATCCAACTGAACCTACTGAAATATCTGAAACATCAGAAGTATAATCAGTGCAGATGTGACAATTTTTACGAGTAAAAGGTTCAGTTTCTGCAATTGGAATGGAAAATACATTACCGTCTATCAATTTTGCAATGAATTTTCCTTTATCAATTCTAAATTCTTTTACTTCATATAATTCTATGCCCTGACCTTTTAAATATTTCTCAAGATATGAATAAGAAAAGTTTTCCATACAGAACAAACCTATTTTTACATCAATAGGTGATCCGCCAGTTTGATTTTCATATTTGTTGATTTTTGTTGCAGCTAATATCTGGCAGGGAGTACCGACCATTGCTGTTTTAATTTCTGTCACTTTTACACCTCGTTCAATAGACCGGAAGATAACTTCCACCATAATTATTTTTGCATTTAACATATATAAAGTTTTTCAAAAAACTGAACAAAATCAATTAAATTCAGAATGGAAAAACCATTGGTTTAGATTTTAAAAACAAACAAAATTAAAAATTAAACAAAAAAATAGCTTACTAATGAAAAATTAAAAATAAGTGTTCGAAATCATTAAGTTAATGTAAATCCAATATTAAAATAGGTGAGAGTATGTCAAATGTAACAAAAATTTTTTTCAGCCCATCCGGCACAACCAAACAGGTAGTTGACCAAATTGCCAGTAGTTTTACATCTAAAAAAGAGACTTGCGACCTATTGAATTTTAACTCTTCAAAGGACTTTGCAAATGACGATATTGTCATTGTCGGAATGCCTGTTTTTGCAGGAAGGATTCCTAAAAGCGGACGTGAAAGATTATCCCAACTTAAAGGAGACAATACAAAAGCAATAGCAGTTGTAAACTATGGTAATGCACATGTATCAGATTCATTGCTTGAATTGGTAGATCTGCTTAGAGAAAATAACTTTAATGTTATTGCAGCTGCCTCAACAATAAGCCATCACTCAATATTTGATGGCGTTGCAGTAGGAAGACCCGATGCAAGCGATATTGAAAAAATCAATGAATTCGCAAAAAAATGTATGGAAAAAATAGAATCCGGAGAAAGTTTAGAAAGTGAAATACCTGGAAACAGACCTTACACCGACTATAAACAATTGCCGTTTGTCATATCTACAGATGATGCGCTTTGCTCATTCTGTTATGACTGTGTTTCAATTTGTCCTGAAAAAGCAATTCCTGATGACGACCCGATTGAAACAGACCTTGATTTATGTTCAAGATGTACAGCATGCATACATATATGCCCTGAAGATGCACGTATGTTTACAGGAGAAGCTTTTGAAGCTAAAAAACCGGCATTTGAACAGGCAAACAGTGAAAGAAAAGAACCTGAATTTTATTTATAAATTCATTTTCTTTTTAGCCGCTGTTCTTACATATTCATTTTCATCGGTTTTTGAAATTTCCCTTAATACTTTTTTACTTACTATTTTTTTACAGGCGGTTTCACGAACTCTCCAGGAATCATCATTTTTAGCAATGTTGGTGAGAACTTCCTGATTTCTAATTAATGAAACTGCTCTTACAGAAATATTTTCAGAAATTCCTTGTTCATAAATTTTAATTATGCATTTTTCAACTTTAATCTTATTTAAAGCTTTTAAAGAGAATTCCTCATCTTTATTTGCCAGAACAATTCTAATCAATGTTTCCAAATCAGTAATGTTATCCAATGTGGATTTTCTAATATCCTCCAATTTAGCATTCTTTAATATTTCAATGAAGTTTTTCTCATCGGTAATGTGTTCCATAGCTTCTGTGGCAACATCACTATCAGTTGAATTGATTGCAACATATGTAAAGTCTTTTTCATCAGTTATGGTAGGATTTGAAATCGCATGGGCTCTTACATACTGATCATCATCATTCAATGCAATAGTGATTAACTCCTGTGTATTTGTCAGGTTTTTTACGGCAATCTGTCTTACAAATGGGTCTTTATCATGGTTAATGACTTTCAGCAATATTTCATCATCCGTAATCTTTTTAACCGCTTCACTTCGAACAACACTATCTGAATCATTTAAAGCCATATAACTTAATAAATCATTATCGTCAACTTTATAAATGATATCCAAGCGAACATCGGATTTTTCTGAATTCATGGCAATATCCTTTAAGATTTCAACATTTTCGATTTTGCCAAAGATTATAGATCTTATTTTTGCGTTGTCTTCCTGTATTGCAATTTTAGCCAATGTTTCCTCATTTGAAATCTTTTTAATGGCTGCAATCCTAACCCCTTCATCATTGTCTTCAATTGCAACTTTTTGCAGGATTTCTTCACTGGTGAAATTATCCTTATTTACTGCTGATTTTCTAATTGAAGAATCCTTTGCTTTAAACACCAAATCATACAATACATCTGCATCTTCTATTTTTTCTAAAGACAATCTTCTGTAATTTTTATCAATCGCTTCAATAGCTATGTCCTTTAGGGTTTCTTCATCAGTTATCTTATTAAATATCTCATCAACATTTTTATTTTTCTTGGTGTTGATTACAATTTCTGCTATTGATTTATTGTTTTCACCAAGCCTTTCATATGCAAAGCTTCTGACATCAAAGAATTTTGAATTTTCAGCAGCATCCCACAGTAAGTTTTCATCCTTAAGTTTGTTTGCAGCAATTAATCTAATAGCCCTGTCCTTTACATTTTTAGCTATATCCAATGCTACAAATTGATCCGTGATACTATCTGCTGCTATTGCCCTTTCATTTCTATCCTTAGCATTCATTGCAATTTCTTTCAAAATCAATTGATCTTCGTCTATTTCAATGTCTTTTGGAATAGGCTTCTTTTCTTTTTTTGTATCTTTGCTTTTAAATCTATCAAAAAATCCCATTTTAATTTACTTCCCCATACATTTTCTCTAGAAAACTAGCAAGTGAAACTATATCCTGGCGATTATGTTCTATTATTGGAACAATCGGCCCTATATTTTTTTCGTTTAAATAAGTATTATAATAATCAGGAATGTATTGACCAGGAACATCACCTTCACGTTCTATACCGAACAATTCCTTTTCAATAGTTTGCAGCTGACAATTTGGAAGCCGTCCCTTCCATAGATTTTTTGCAAAATACATCAAATCCAAGTGAGGCAAATCCAGATTAGCATCCACTCTATTGTATAAACATCTATTCTTAATGAACGGCACATCAAAGCTTTTACCATTGAATGTCACATGGACGGAATCATCATCCAAATGAGACAGATATGCCTCAATGACTGCCGGCTCTTCATAAATTTCTCTTAAAAAGTATTGTGTAGAAATTATTTTATCATGCCTTAATTCCGCAACTCCAATCAGTATTATTGGAACATTTGAAAGACCCAATGTTTCAATATCCATAAATTTGAAGTTTTCTCTGTCCGTTAAGCTTATTGATTTTAAAACATTATTCCTGCATTTTTTAGTGTATTTGTTGCAGTCCAGTATTTCAATAATTTCTGCAAATGACAAATCATCAATTTTATCAAGGAAGCTTGATGCAATATCACAATATTTATCATGGTTTTTAAGTGATTCTATTGTATCATAACCTTTATTTTTTAGATTTTCTTCTGTTTTAATCCCAATTTTTGGCAATAATTTGAGATTGTTGTTTATTTGATTTTTAAAATTATTATCGTGAATTTCAAAATCAATTTTTTCTTTATGAGTGACTCTTAATGTATCGCCATATGAAGTGGAAATTATCTTCGAATTTTCAATGTCTTCTAATTTTTTTCCATCATAATCATTTAAAAGTTTTTGTTTATAATCCTTAAAATATGAATTTGAATATTTTCTAGCAGTTTTTTTAGCTTCTTCGGATGGATTTAAAGAACCAATTGAATTAGAAAGAACTTTTCGTAGATACATTTCATGTTCGCTATAATCTGTCATTCAGATTAACTATATGAAAATCAAATAATATATAATTTTTTAATAAAGTATAATTGAATTTTTGTAAAATACAAATAACTTTATATAGTATTACAACAAATATATATTTGGCTACAATGTAGCCAGAGAGATAGATTAAACAGCCAAATTTTAAAATTCATTTCTCTAAAAGCTTGTAAAAACAAGTTATTGGGTGGTTATAACACATAACTACCCAATCATCCCAAACTTTTTTTAAAAATATTAGTAAAATATATAAATTTTTCAAACCAAAGTATAAATTAAGGTTTGAACATGAAATTAAAATTAGCAATAATCTTTGGAATTTTAATATGGATTATAACATACTTTATAACTCAAGTATTAAATCCTTTTTTTAGCAGTTCACTTCCACATGTCAATATTATAGCTCCAATATCAATAATTCTCATTACTGGATTATTTGGAATATTTTACATCAGAAATATTGATACCAATGAAGTTATTGAAGGATTTACCGTTGGAGCAATATTTGTTATAATTGACATCATACTGGACTTAGTATTCTTTATAATACCGAACAGACCAAACTTAATTTTCATAGATTATACATTACATGTTTTTTCAATGATTATCATGACCTTATTAATAACAACCTTTTTAGGATATTTAGCTCAGATGAATATTGATTTAAAATAAGGAGATAGAAAATGATACCAAAATCACATCCACGTTACGAATCATTACTGTTGCGAGACAAAATCGTTAAAGCTGCTGAAAAAGGATACCTGGCAGATTCTGCAATGATTGCACATGGAAGAGGAGAGGCTTTTGATTATTTGATTGGTGAAAAAACAACATATCCTGCAAAAAGAGCAATGTATGTTGGAGTTGCAGCATTACTTTTATCAAAAAATCCGGTGATTTCTGTTAACGGAAATGCAACAGCACTGGCAATAGACGAAATAATCGAATTAGCAAGAACCGTTGATGCCAAAATTGAAATCAATCTATTTTATAGAACTGATGAAAGAGTGGAATTAATCACCTCCTTATACAGGAGCCACGGATACAAGGATATTCTCGGATCTTTGGATGACGATATGGAATATTTAAACGATATTAAAAATAACAGAGCATCAGCAAGTAAAACCGGAATATATTCAGCAGACACCATCTTAATTCCTCTTGAAGATGGAGACAGGGCAGAAATCCTTAAAAAAAGCGGTAAAAACATTATTACAATCGATTTAAATCCACTTTCTAGAACTTCAAAAATGTCTGACGTTTCAATTATGGACAATATTGTAAGAGCAATTCCATTTATGACAAAAATAGCTGAAGACTTAAAAACTCAAGACAAGCAAGTTTTAATTGAAATGGTTAATGATTTTGATAATGAAGAAAACCTTAAAGAATCAATTAAACAAATAAAAATAAAATGAAGATGATATAATGCAAGTAATGGGTGTATCTGGCCTACCTGGCTGTGGAAAAAGTTTTGTTTCTGACATTGCTGTTGAAAACGGAGCAATCATTGTGAGTATGGGGGACATTATCAGAGAAGAAGCCAAAAAACGAGGAGAATCCACTAAAGAAACAGCAGTTAATTTAAGAAAAGAATTTGGTAACGATATTGTTTCAGAACTTACAATCAAAAAAATCAAAAAAATTCAAGAAGAGGACAATACAAGTCTAGTCCTCATTGAAGGAATTAGAAGTCCACATGAAGTTGACATGTTTAAGGAAAACTTCGATAACTTCATTGTCCTTTCAATCTTTGCAAATCCAACCATACGTTTTAAAAGATTGCAAATAAGAAACAGGGAAGATGATTCCCAAGACTATGAAGGATTTCACAAAAGAGACGTGACTGAATTGGGATTCGGTATTGGTGATGTAATTTCCCTTTCAGATAAAATTATCATAAACGAAAGCGACATAGAAAGCTATCAGGAAAAAATAAGAGAATATTTCAGGGAAATTAATCTGTAGTTATTTTTCTTCTAAAACGGCATCTTCAATTATGTAAACACCACTATCACGATGCCATTCTTTTCTATCTTTTAATATTTTAAGTCTTTTTTTAAAAATAGGTCCATCTATAGCTAATGTTTCGGCTTCACCGCCTTCAAAAGCTATATCAACATAATATTTTTCATTGAGTTCAACCAGCTCATCGATGACATCATCATCAATTAATCTTCCAAGCCAAGTTTCATCCAGACCCCAGGCGGCAACACCGGATATGATTATTTTAAAACCAAGAGAAACAATCTCTCTCATGTAATCCAATTCATTAACATGCCAATATGGAGAAACTATTTCCAATCCAACTTCCTGTCCTAACTTTTCAATCCTTGACTTTTGATATTGTGAGTAAAGTGCACCGGTATATATGCACTCAACACCTGAATCTTTCAGATTTATAAAAGCCTGCTTCAAATCTTTAAGTTCTTCCTCTTTAACACCATCCGTTTCAACAGACATTAACGGAATATCAACAGCCTCTGCAAGCAAATCAGTAACATGAATATTGGGAACATGAAACATATATGATTCGTCATTTCGAGATTTCATAGAAAGAAGATATTTAACATCTTCTTTCATTTTTAAAGCATAATACAAAGCCATTGTACTATCCTTACCTCCCGAAAACAAAACGGCAGCATTCATAAAACATTACCTTTTACGCTTTTCGCCCATGAACTTTTTGAATTTTCTTGAGAAAACTCCAAAAGACTCATAGTAAACGCCCAATGCTGCAACAATAACACCTACTACACCAGTCACTAAAACAAACTGATAACTTGGCAGCAGGGAGGTGGTTGTATCATTTAGAGTATTTTGTATAGGACCTTCCATTTTACTTGGAACAATTCCTTTTTCCAGTAAAAGATTTCTGAACTCGTCTACGGATGCTGAATCAACTACCAGTTCTGCATGAACCTGACCGTAGGAAATGGATCCTCCATAAACTAACCTGTACCAATCGGAAAATGATTTTAAAGCATCATATGAAGAATAATTGTCTTCGAGTTCTATTTCAAGTTTACCGTCCTCTGTTACATTATACTTTTTATAATGGGAATCTATATTGCCTAAAATAGAATTGAAATACTGGTATTCCTGATCATTAAATTTCCACAAAGGAATAGTAATACCCGTTTCATCAAAAGAAATAAAACCTTCAGTTGATTCCAAATCCTTTTTAAGTTCATTCATATTTACTGAAGATGATAAATCCAAATACATTGTTTCTTCATTGCCTGGAATATTTTTTTCAACCATAGTTGCAACCGAAGGCACTTCCTGATAAATAGGCTCTAAAAAGAGTGCTCCTCCAATGGCTCCAATAATAAAAGCTGCTACAAGCACTAAAGCAAGTTCTTTTTTGGGCATGTATGGTCTTAACATTCCTACTGAAAAAATAAATACCATCATTAAAATAAATAAAATAATGTAAATAATTGCAATTAGTATATCCATAAATTCACACGCCATTAACTATTAATTTAAATATTTAAATTAACAAGTTAAATAATTTTGTATGAAAAATTGACTATTCCTGATGGATTATCATGTTTTGGCTATTTTCTGGCCATTCTATTACAAAAGTTTTCTTACCCTCAGATAATTTAAATGAGGTTTTTTCTAATTTTGAAATAACATCAATTCTTATTTCCTTTTGTTGATTGTTTTTGAGTTTGATTTTAGAAGATACGTGATTTTTTGTAATGTCAATCTTAACCGGCTTATCAATGTCAAGATAAACCGTCTGCTTAGATCCCTGGCCGTCACCATAAACTTCCTTTATCGCCTGGGCAATTTTAGATAAATCCGCCTTTGTTTTAATTGAATCAGATACATCAAAGGTGTTATCCATGCTTTGTTCCAAAAGAGGCAATGTAAAAACAATTAAGATTATCAAAGAAATGGAAAATATCAATAAATATTCAAGAGAAACCTGACCTTTACTGTCCATCAGACCACCAACACCAAATTTTTTGTAATCAGCATCATCAAATCCCCATAGCTTAGGGCTATGATTAGACCTATCATTATGGACGGTGTAAATGGAAATCCCAATTTAATGCACAAGCTATCCGAGATGAATTTTTGAGCACACATCACCTTTAACAGGGTCACATCCCTTTGTGTAATGCCTCCGGCACTTCTGGATTTAAAATAATATTTGAATTCATTATCTTTACTCTTATAAACCTTTAAATTTCCGTTTGACTCTTCTATTAACTGGCAAACATGGTCATCATTGAAACTGTACTTATTGACAATCATTCCCTCTTCCAAATCTTTAACCTTGACCGGCTTATTAAGAGTATTTTTTATCAATAACCTTAACGCGTTGTAATTAAATATGTTAATCAGCAAATCTGCATTATCTTTTATAAACTTGTTTTTTATGATTAATCTTGTTGTGAATACCACCAAAAATGGAAATGACACCAGAATGCTATTTAATATTACGCTAAAGGTAAACGGGTAAACTGACAATAACGGAAAAATATTCAAGAATTCTATATTAATTCCAAATGGTATAACTGTAGCAATTGAAGTGAATAATTTTACATCGCCACCACCCCATAAATGCAATTGCCATAAAAGATATGATATAGCATATGTGATAAGCATTGAAATAATAGAAGCTAAAATGAATTTAACGTTACTTGTTACCATAGTCAAAATTAAATTTGATGATAATCCAAATGCCAGCAATAAATTATTTAACCAATCCGGAACAAAATTCTTCTTTAAATCAAATATTGTTGCTAAAATCGAAAATAAAATCGTTACAATAATTTGAATTAAAAATATACTACTGAAATTCATGAATATAGATTAAACTAGCATCTATATTAATTAGATAGAAATTCATCTCATTATATTGTGCCAACTTGCAATATTGTGGCAGTTTGAAAAAAAAGAAAGAAATTAATTTTTAGAAAACTCATAAATAGCTTCTAAAAATGATTTAAATAAAGGATGTGGCCTATTTGGTCTTGATTTAAATTCAGGATGGAATTGGCAACCAATAGCCCATGGATGACCTGGAAGTTCAACAATTTCAACTAAGAAGTCGTCAGGACTGGTTCCAGAAATAATCAAGCCTTTTTCCTGCAGGTCTTCTCTGTAATCATTGTTAAATTCATACCTGTGCCTGTGACGTTCTTCAATATCAACTTCACCATAAGCTTCAAAGGTTTTTGTTCCTTCAACGATTTTACAGTCATAAGAACCTAAACGCATAGTTCCTCCCATGTTCTTGATTTTCTTTTGCTCTTCCATCATATCAATAACAGGGAATTCCAAATTATCATCAAACTCTGAACTGTTTGCATCAGGATATCCGTTTCTTCTTGCAAATTGGGTTACCATTGACTGCATTCCAAGACAGATTCCGAATAAAGGAACATTATTTTCGATTGCATAATCCACTGCATCCAATTTGCCTTCAAAACCACGTTCTCCAAATCCTCCAGGAATTAGAATACCATCGAAACTTTTTAAGATTTCCTCATCCAATTCTTCAACATCAGAGCTCAAGTATTGAATGTTGGCTTTAACTCCAATGCTTGCGGCTGCATGAAGTAAAGATTCACGGATACTGATGTATGAATCTTCAAGTTCAACATATTTACCGACAATACCAATTGTAACTTCAGGGTCAGTTATTCTAAGAGAATTGACTATATCTCTCCATTCATCTAATTTAGAAGAATCAGGTTCGACATCCAAACCGATTCTATTAACAATGAACTCACCGATGTTTTTATCTTCTAAAACCAAAGGCACTTCATAAATTGTGCCTGCATCAGGAGTATTTACTACCGCATCACGGTCAACATCACAGAAATGAGCTACTTTTGCAAGTAAAGCATCATCGATGTGCTCCTGTGATCTGCATACAATAACATCAGGATTTATTCCGACACTTCTTAATTCTTTAGTGGAATGTTGGGTTGGTTTGGTTTTGAATTCTCCAGCTGCATTTAGGTAGGGAATAAATGTAACATGGACAAACATGACGTTTTTACGCCCTTCTTCATTTCTAAGTTGTCTTAAAGCTTCAAGGAAAGGTTGACTTTCAATATCTCCAACAGTACCTCCAAGTTCTACCAAAACCACATCGTAATCAGCACTTTCAGAGTTTTCCCTAATCATCTCTTTTATACGATTAGTGATATGAGGAATAACCTGTACACATTCTCCCAAGTATCCTCCTTCTCTTTCTTTTGCGATTACAGATTCATAAACTTTTCCTGTTGTAATATTAGCTAGTCCATCAAGTTCAACATCTAAAAATCTTTCATAATGACCAAGATCCAAATCGGTTTCCATTCCATCATGAGTGACAAATACTTCACCATGCTGATATGGATTGAGTGTTCCGGAATCCCAGTTTAAATACGGGTCTATCTTAATAGCTGAAACCTTTAAACCGTAAGATCTTAAAATTCTTCCCATAGATGCTGATGTAATACCCTTACCTATGGAACTAACTACCCCACCAGTAATTATAATATACTTTGTCAATAAATCCTCTCCCATTGAAATTAATAAATACAATATAATTTAAGTAATTAATGATATATAAAAATTTAATTTCATTTATAAATGAAAATTATTTCCTAACGATTATTTTTCCAATGATACAATTTATTTGAAATTGTCTGTCCGGTTTCATTAAACTGATACTGTCCATTATTACCATAGCTTGCAAAATGGGATTCCGGAACAAACAGCTCGCAGGAATCACCCGGACCTTCACTGAACTGGCCTTTTCTGCAAACCATACCATAAGCCGAACCGTATGGACTTACAGACCAGAACGTGCAATTAAGACAAATCTCATCGCCATTATTCACCATGGAGTCGTAATCCACATCCTCAAAGTCATTTGTTAAATCATCATCAGAAAATTCCTCAAAGTCATCTTCATCAAAAAACTTATAGCATTCATCACAGTAATTATCCTCATCCAACTCATTACCGCATTCAGGACATCTCATATTATCACAAATCCCTAAACTTACCTTCTTCATACATTTTTACAATGTTTTAATGAATTCTTTAATATACTTCTCGCTAAATTCCCATGTATGCTCACCGGGAGCTTCAACAAATTCAACATCAATATCTTTGGATTTTAAAAATTGATAAAAATCAACGTTCTTGTCATGCAAAAAGTCATCATTGCCGCATGCCATGAAAATGTC
>NZ_JBGULU010000188.1:0-6800 GCF_045116495.1 Methanobrevibacter sp.
ACCCTTTGAATCTGTAATTAAAGTATACTCCTTGGAGTTGAGTTTAACAATTATTACCTGAGACGGGAAAGCTTTTCCGTTGGAATTAGTTAAAAGGATTACTAGCTTATCATTTCCACTGTAATACTTGGTTAAATTATTGGATATTAAATTTGCATCCAATAAATCATCAACCACTTTAAATTCACCATCATAACTGGCCTGTGAGTAATTGTAAGTTCCGTTATATTTTACTTCATATGTGTAGTTTCCGACAGCCATTTTACCAAGGACCAAAGATCCGCTGCCGTCCTTGACATCAATGCTGAATATCCTGTTTCCAACTGTTAAACTAACTTTACCTGTTATGGCTTCACCATCCTTAGTTTTGAGGGTTACTTTGCATACCACTCTATCAGAAATGCTTACATCGTTAAGTTCAACGTCCAAAATTGTTTTATATTGACTAACATTTAAAATAAAAGTTGTATTTGATGGGAAGTAATTATTATCTCCCAAATATCTGGCCATTACTTCATATTCGCCAGTGTTTAATGGAGCTATATACCAGTTTGAAGTTGAATTTGCAACCGGCTTATTTCTTGGTGAGAAATATCCTGTCATACTGTATGATACGCTCCCTGTTGCATTTGGACTTAAATTGGCATAAATTCTTATATTTTCACCTAAAACAACCTCTTTTACATATAGTTCAATAGTGGAATTGGCTTTTGTTACTGCAAATGAAGTTTCGTTTTGTGATGAAATGTAATAGTCATTACCCAAATATTCAGCAGTCAATGAGTAATTTCCAACATCAAGCCATTTAAAGTTGCAAATTGCTTTTCCATTGTCAATTTCAATTTCCTTTGTGATGTTTCCTGCACTGAATCTCACAATACCTGTTGCATCACTGTTAAGGTTTGCAACGGCAATTAAATCCTCTGCATAAGAGGCATCATTTATTGTCAGGTTCAAGTCTGATGCGAAATTCTTAATGCGGAACTCAATTGTCTTTTCAAAGGAGTTGTAATTATTGTTGCCTGCATATTTAACTGTTAATGAATATTTTCCTTCATTTAATTTAGACAAGTTTAAAATAGCTTTATTATCCTTGATTGGTACTTTATATTCAGTATTTTTAAAGATGAATGTGATTTGGCCTGTGATGTTTTCGATGCTTGAGACTTCAATTATCTCATCATCATCAGGAGTTGCAGGATTAACTATGATATCAAAGTCCAAATCGGCTTTTTTAACAGCGAAACTTGCACTGTGAGTTATATCATGATAAACAGCTTTTATATTGTATGTTCCAACACCCAAACCTGTAATGTTATAGCTTGCAGTTCCGTTTTCAATACTGACTGTCACATTCAGATTTTCAGATATGAAATTAACGCTGCCTTTAACTCCCTGCTCAAAAACAGCTTTGATTTCCTGTATATCGCCATATGCAATATCAGGTGCAGTCAGATTAAAGTCAACACTTTTGACAAATAATGTATTGTGGATTGTAGCATTCTTAAAAGTGGCGGATATGTAATAGCTGCCTGCATTTAAATTCAAAGGAAGAAATGCGAAACCGTCATCATCAGTTGTGATATTATATTTTACACCGTTAAAGTCGACTGTTATAATTCTTGAAGGCATCGGAATACCGTTTACTTCAATCAGCCTTACTGAATAGTTGAAGTCATTTTTAGCATATCCGGTTGAGTTTTCACCGATGAATACGAATTCGTCTGCAACACCCAGAGTGGTGTTCCATGATGAATCTTCAAAGTATTTGTTTCCTTCATAAAATACGAATACATAATTAGTACCCTTATCGAATTTAACTGTAAATTCAGCTTCGCCGTTTGTGAAATTCATTTTATATAGGTTATAGTTAATGTATACTCCCATGACTCCGCTGCAGTTTGCCTGATTTGTTTTGACTTTGATTGTACCGTTTAAATTCTTATCATCTTGTGAGATATCGACTGTCAGGGAGGTCGGAGTTCTTATAACATCAAATGAAGTGGATACATTTACCGGATAATATCTCAAATCGCCGTCAAATATTAATGTAACGTCATAATGTCCGCCTTCGAGATTTGTCAATGTAACATTGGTTGTTGAGTTATCTATGAATATTTCATTTTCCACTCCGTTTATGATTAATGTTGCCTCTCCTCTTAAGGTATCCGGTGAAACGTCAATTGTTACTGTTGCATTTTCGCCGACTTTAATATCTTCGGCACTGATGTTGATTGAACAGTCGTAACGGGTTACATTTAGAATTCCGCTGACACTTGATGAGTAATAGTATGTGGTTTCCACGAACTCCAAAGTGATGTTGTATTCCCCTTCAGCGAAATTGTTCAAAGCGATAGTTGTATTGCCGTTGTATAGGTATACAATTTTTTTCCTTACGCCGTCAACGTATAGTATTGCCTGGCCCTGAACTCCTTTAGGAGCAAGGGTTACGATTGCCTGGCCTTTTTGGGATACCTTGATTTCGGGAATGTTTACCTTTAAATCAACGTCAAGCTTTTTGATGTTCACATCTGTTCTGTTGAATGCCTTGAAGTGATTTTCGCTTCCGTCGTAGGTAATGTCCAAAGCATATTTTTGAGGGGTTAAATCAGAAATTGTGCAGTCCCCCTTACCGTTTACCAGATTGACAGTGTAAGTTCTGTCATTTAAATTCAAAATAACAACACCTGTAGGAACGGATCCATCGGAACTGGTTACTTCAACGGATACGTTCAAATCCTCCAGATATGTGATATTGTCATTTACAATGAAATTTACATATGTAAATGTTTTTCCAACATCAACAAGAACACTTTGTGTGAATGATTCCAAAGTGTTTGTCACTTCATATAATCCTTTGTTTTGAGTATAATCAAATTTAAAATCGGCTTCACCATTGATTAACTGTTTTTTTGAGGTAATTACATTTCCGTCAACCTCAGTTTTGAAAGTTACGTTAAACAGTGGGATTAAATCTATTTGAGTGAGCAAATCAATGTTGTTTGTCCATGATGCCTTTATAGTTACAGAGTCTGAGATATTTAATTTTGTGTAGTCTGGAGTTAAATTGAGTATTAACCATGAGTTAATCTCATCCACATTGATTTTAGTCCCTTCCTTGTATGGGTTTATATTGGTATTCCACCAGTTATTGTCTAAAGTGACTATGTCTCCACCGTTATAGTATACGTCTGTTGATATTCCCGGAAATGCCGCATTATCGATAAATGCGTTGTAAGTCAAGTTTAATTTTCCGCTGTTGTAGATATTTGGAGATCCTTTATAGGATGGTGTCGGAGCTTCATAATATCCTGTATTGTTTCTGAAAATGTTTCCTCGTGCTGTCAGTGTTCCTATATTGTAGACTGCACCATAGATATAGTTAAAGTTTGCTCTTTCTATATAATTATTTTCAATTATTGAATCATATAATTCAAAAACACCTGTGTTATATATTGCTGAACCCTTGGTTTCATGAAGTGCCCTGGATTCACAAATAGTGCTGTCACGCATTACAACTTCGCCGTCGTTTGCTATTGCGGCACCATATCCGAAATCTACGCTTTTTGATTTTGAAAATGTTGTGTTGAAAATACTTAATTTGCCTTTATTGTAAACACTTCCACCAAAGGAGTTAAGTCCTGATGTGGAAAGGGCAGTATTGTTGGCAAAATATGAATTGATTAGTGTCAAATCTCCAAAATTACTGACTGCTCCGCCGTAAATGCACTGGCCTATTGCTTCATCATAATTTAAAACATTGCTTATGAATGAACAACTGTCAACAGTAACTGTTGCGTTTTTGATTTCCAAAGCAGCCCCGTAAATGTTTTCATTGTAGTTAATGGAATATGATCCCGGAGATTTGTAAGCGTTTATGAACTTGATATTTTTAAAGCTGACACATACATTATCCTTAATTTCAAAAAGATAATTCTTATTTAATCCGTTTACTGATGTGTCCTCCGCACCTACAAAATTTAAAGATTTATTAATAGTTAACTTATTATTCAATGCATTATTAAATTCCCCGTTGGACAAATAGATTGTACCGTTTTCCTTGGACAGGGATATTGCCTTATCCAATGTCAAAACTGGAGAATCCTTAGATCCATCACCTGAGTCAGCACCATTTACATCAACAAATATTGCATTATCATCTGAACTGACAATATTTAAATCCGTCATGTTATCCGATGCATTAACTGAGGAAATGGACAATAATATCAAAATAATGCATAAAATAAATATTATTTTATTCATTCTCAAATTAAATACCTCGATTAAATTTAATTATACTTAATAAAATATCATTTGTCAATGATATGTATAGTTATGAAAAAAAGAATATTTAAACATATCGAGTAATAATTTAAAATAAAAAAAAGAGAATTAGTTGAAAAACAACTAATTAATCAAGATTTGATTTTTTGCGTCTAACTCCAATAAACAACAGAATCAACACAGGTATGATGAAAAATATTGATGGAATAAATTTATTTTCATTTTTCTCATCAATTTCAAATGCTTTTTTACTAACACTTTCAGATTCACCTGAAGCAGAAGAATCCGGACTTCTTGAAGATTTTGATTGACTTGCTGAACTATCAGAACCTCTGTCTGATGGTGAAGCATCACTTTGATTTGTGCGTGTATTTACATTTTGTCCATTGAAAGAAGTAGTGTTCACTTTTCCTCCATCAGTATTTGAGTTAATGAAGTTAACTAAATAATCTTTTAAAGACATTCCTTCATTTTTAGAGGAGTTTCCTGAACTGCTTCCTTGATTTGGAAATGCACCGCCGTTTTGTGATTCAGATGACTCATCACCCTCATCATTTCCGTCTTGTGAATGATCTTCATATTTCCATCCATATTCCTTGGAAGTGCCCGGAATTAAAGGATTGAAAGAATATTTGTTTTCATTACCAGTGCTTGAAAGTTTAGAACCGTCGATTTTATTTGAAATTTCCTTATCGTTTTTAGGTGTTGAATAATCATTATCATCACCATTGTCAACATTATTGCTGACTGACGCGAAATAATCAAATGCCCTTATAACCTGATTGTTATAGAATTCTAAACCGTTATGTGAATTCATATCCCAATATCTGAATCCGCCGTTACCGTTATCAGCTTTTGTATTATAGGAAACCAATAAATTGTTAACAACTTTTGAATTAACTGAACTCAGGAGATTGACAGCATAAAAACCGTCACTGAATACAGTGTTGTTTTCAATGTCATACTGGTGATCGCCTGAAGTTGATTGGCGGTAACTTACACCATAGATATTATCATCGATTGAAACATCCCCAACACTGTGAACTTCAATAATGTTGTTTTTGATTGTTGAACATGTATCCTGAGATTCGATTCCTGCTACCAAAGCCCATTCATGTGTCCCTGCAAGTCCAGTGACATTAATTCTATTATTTGTAATGGACAATGTTGTTGCCCCATAGAAGTTTTGAGAATAAATTCCTATGTTAGGACCATTTGAAAAGGAATACAAATCATTTTCAGTTATGTTTACCTGGGAAATTGGACCTGTAATCTGAATAGGATATGCCGTACCAGCAGCCATTTTACCACCGGTAGTTATAATTGAAATGCTATTGTGGCATACAGTAATATTATTTAAATCATAAATGTCCAATCCATAAAGATAGTTGTCAATACCAGGATATGTGAGAAAGTCTGTCATAAATATGGAATTATTGCATATCAATGAATTATCTGATTTACTAATCAACATACAATCGAGGGAAGGATATAAGTTTTCAGGTCTCTTATTCACTTCTGAAAAGAGGCGGTTTCCAATGAAAGTTGTATTATTGCAACCACCAATACCGACTGTCAAGACCAAATCAGATGCAAGTTCAGCACCATTTACCCCAAAGATAATGTCTTTGAGAGGCAATGCTGAAATAAAAGTATTATTTTCAATTAATGAATCTTTACAATCACTTAATTTTATAGCACAGTTATAAACGTTTACATCATCATTATGGCCTTCAAAGTTAACGTAGGAATTCTTAATTCTTAAATTTCTTAAAGGATTTTTATTGATTCCCATTGCATAAATTCCATATGCTTCAACATTTTGAGGAACAACATAATTAATATTGACATTAATTAAATTGACATTATCTGAAAAGATTTCTATACCTGCACCATCATTTGATGGAAATTCACTATCTAAATCTAAATTCAAACATGATAATGTAACATCTCGTGCATCCACTTGAAATACAGTATTTTTAAGTATATATCCAGCACCGTTAATTGTAACATTTTTTGCATTGATTTCCAATTTTCCAAGATTTTCAAAATTTTGACTGAATATCAAAGTTTTATTATCAAATCTTGAAGATAACTTACCATCTGTGAAATAATCATCAATATTATCAGAAGTTATGTAAATTGTATCATTTAATACCAGATCCGGTTCATCAGGGATTTCTTCTTGAACATTTAGAACAGACCCCTCTCCAACAGACAAATCAACAGTAGAATTTGTTTGATTTAAATCCATTGCTGAGACCGATGAAACAGAAACTATAAAGCAGATAATCATTAATAACGTGAATAATTTCACATTATATCTTATACCTATCACCTCCCTTGCAAATAAATTTCTAAAAGACAATAGATAATTTGTTAAAAATAGTTTATAAACTTATCTTTATTAAAAAATCATTAATTATTAAAAAAAAAGAAAAAAAGTTAGTGAGAAATTAAATTCCCACTATTTGAATGTTAATTTTACTTTTTTGTTTGCTTCTTTGTAAGTACCG
>NZ_JBGULU010000189.1:0-2432 GCF_045116495.1 Methanobrevibacter sp.
TTTGATGATGTAGATACATACTGTGCTCCTGATAAACAGTACAAAATGTTAAAAACCATTTTATTATTCTACAAAGAATCTCTTGCAGCTGTTAACAGAGGAGCTCCAATTGCAAATATTGTAGCTTTACCTGTTAAAGAAGAAATCGGTAAAATGAAATACATACCACAAGATGTATTTGATGAAAAAATTGCAGAAATTCAAGCAGCAATTACTAAACAATGCAGTGAGGCTTAAAAATGAATACAAATATTAAAACTAGAGAATATACTACTGTATCTGAAGTCTCAGGTCCTTTGATGGTTGTTGAAGGAGTAGAAGGCGTTGGTTACAATGAAATTGTAGATATTGAAACACCTACTGGTGAAAAAAGAAGTGGACAAGTTCTAGAAGTAACTAAAGATGTTGCTGTTATTCAAGTTTTCGAAGGAACTAATGATTTAAACACTAAAGATACCAAAACAAGATTCACTGGTCAAACCGCAAAAATCGGTGTATCCAGAGACATGGTAGGACGTATCTTTAACGGTATTGGTAAACCTATTGACGGCGGACCTGAAATTATTCCTGATGAAGAATTGGATATTAACGGGGCTCCTATGAACCCTGCTTCTCGTGAATTCCCTGAAGAATTTATTCAAACTGGTATCTCTACCATTGACGGAATGAACACATTAGTAAGAGGACAAAAACTTCCTATTTTCTCAGGATCTGGTTTACCTCACAACGATTTGGCTGTACAGATTGCAAGACAAGCAAAAGTATTAGGTGCAGACGACGAGTTTGCAGTAATTTTTGCAGCTATGGGTATTACAAACGAAGAAGCAAACTTCTTTATGAGAGACTTCGAACGTACTGGAGCATTAGAAAAATTAACAGTATTCATGAACTTAGCAGACGACCCTGCTATTGAAAGAATCTTAACTCCAAAAATGGCTTTAACCACTGCTGAATATTATGCATTTACCTTAGGTATGCAAGTATTGGTTATCTTAACAGATATGACCAACTACTGTGAAGCTTTAAGGGAAATTTCTGCAGCAAGAGAAGAAGTACCTGGAAGAAGAGGTTACCCGGGTTACATGTACACTGACCTTGCAGGTATCTATGAAAGAGCAGGACGTATTGACGGTAAAGAAGGTTCTATTACTCAGATGCCTATCTTAGTTATGCCTCAAGACGATATTACTCACCCAATTCCAGATTTAACCGGTTATATTACCGAAGGACAAATTGTATTAAGTAGGGAAATCTCAAGGAAAGGTATTTACCCTCCTGTAGACGTACTTCCTTCACTTTCTCGTTTGATGAGTGGGGGTATTGGTGGAGACAAAACTAGGGATGACCACAGTGGTGTATCTGACCAACTTTATTCCGCTTATGCTGAAGGTCGTGAATTAAGAGACTTAGTAGCGGTTGTAGGGGAAGAAGCACTTACTGAAAGGGATCAAAAGTTCTTAGAATTTGCTCAAGCATTTGAAGACCAATTCATTACTCAAAGTAAAGATGAAGACAGAACAATCTTCGAAACTTTAGATCTTGGTTGGAGTTTACTTAAAATCTTACCTAAAGCTGAACTCAAAAGGGTTAAAGAAGAATTTGTTGAACAATACCTTCCAAAAGATGACTGATCTCATTACAGTATATGTAGGTGATTAAATGGCACAAGATATTATAGATGGAATTAATCCAACTCGTATGGAATTATTATCCCTTAAGAATAGGACTAAACTTGCTGTTAAAGGGCATGGTTTACTCAAAGAGAAAAGGGATGCTTTAATTAAAGAGTTTTTTGATATCTTGGATCGTGTCAAAGGTATTCGTGAAAACGCAGAATTAAGTCTAAAAGAAGCAAACGACGCATTACTTGAAGCTCAAATTGCAATGGGTGATTTGGCTGTTAGAAAAGCAGCATTATCTGTTAAAGAATCTGTTGATGTTGAAATTACTTCAAGAAGCGTTATGGGTGTTGCAGTACCTGTTACTGATGTCAAAATGGAAAAAAGATCCATTATTGATAGGGGTTACGGGTTCTCAGATACCACTATTCAGTTAGACGAAGCTGCTAAGAAATTTGAGGAATCTATTAAGTATTTAATCGAACTGGGTGAGGTAGAAAAAACTATTTTCTTACTCGCTGAAGAAATCGAAGCTACTAAACGTAGAGTAAACGCTTTGGAACACATTATGATTCCAAGATTCCAAAATACTGAAAAGTATATTGATATGAGACTCCAAGAAATGGAAAGGGAAAACTTCGTTAGATTGAAAATGATTAGGTCAACTATTGAGAAAAATGAAAAAGCGGCAGCGGCTGCTGAAGCAGCTCAAAATGCAGAAGCTTGAGTTTTTCTCAAAACTTCTCATTTTCTTTTATTTTTATTATTTTTTTTAATTTAAAGAGTTATTATTTGTTTATTTTTTAAAATAAG
>NZ_JBGULU010000190.1:0-17089 GCF_045116495.1 Methanobrevibacter sp.
TAATCACGGAAAATAATAATGCCCTGGCCGGGATTTGAACCCGGGGAATGGGATCCGCAGTCCCATGTGTTATCCAAACTACACCACCAGGGCAACAAAATAAGATAACATATTAATATATTCCATTAATAGTATTTAAATTATTACCATACATACAATGTATACGAATAATCCCCGTAGGTCCTTGTTGCAACAGTGAATTTATTTGCATTATCATAATTTCCATTGTAAGCCAATACTTTTCCCTTCAGTTTATTATTCTCGCAGAACTTATAATTTGTAAATTTAAAACTGTCAAATTTGTTTTGGCAAATGTCTGAAACTTCCCGTATGGATTTTTTTGAATTTTTATGTTCCTTTAAAATCGTTGAAATTTCACCTAAAAATGTCCGGTCGGTGAAATTAATTTTACCCGATAAAATCTCCATCATGTCCTGAGCGGATTTTGAATCATGTGCTTCATAAGAATAATCAGGGGACGGTATGGATATTACTGTATTAACTACCAGAATAGCTATTAAAAGAATTGTTATGGCTAGAATTGCCTCAATTATGTACAAACTTCCTTTCTCATCTTTCATGAATGAAGATTGTAGGTTTATATTAATAAAAAATTTCAAAGTGCGACTTTATGATTTTGTGCATATTTGCACTTCTAAAAATAAGATATGAAGAGAAATTAATTAATTTCCCTTATATTTAATTTCCACGAATATGTTCTATTACTTTATCTTTTTTAGCAATTGCCGCATCTGAAGCCTTTTGAACTTTTTCTTTCATTTCCTCAAAGTCTTCAGGAGTTGTCTCACCAACTAACTTTTTGATTTTGGTGTATGCAGCTTCTCTGAATAGAGGAACTAATTTTTCTTCGGTAGAATCTTCTTTAATTAAGATTGGTTCACCTGAATTGTTGACTTCACCTATTTCAGATATTGCAACATCATATTTTCCAACTGCTTTTTTAATGTCTCCAACAATTTCAGGAGGTGCTATTAACATTAATGAATCTGTTGATAC
This sequence comes from Methanobrevibacter sp., assembly GCF_045116495.1. Classification (GTDB taxonomy): domain Archaea; phylum Methanobacteriota; class Methanobacteria; order Methanobacteriales; family Methanobacteriaceae; genus Methanocatella. The sequence continues at coordinate 1,018 of NZ_JBGULU010000190.1, forward strand.
GCCTAATGGATCTATATTTAATGTTTCAAGCATATTCAATACATTTGGAGCGACCATTTGCCTTATTTCCTTTTCATAGAATTCCAAACCTACACCGGTTGTGTTTGATATTTCATGTGCATCTCCTCTAAGACCTCCGTTTGTTACATCAGTCATTGCATGGATGTCTTTAACGAGATCCGCTTCAAACAGTGCATGTGATGCCTGGACAAAGTTAACGTTCATTGTATCCCACACAACATCAAAGAAACCATTGTATAATGCGGTTGTTGTTATTGTTCCACCACCGGAGCCTTCTGTTAATAAAATTATATCTCCTTCAGTTGCACCTTTTCTTGCTGTAGGAGGATATGCAGATACACCAACACTTCCAACAGCGGATACGAATCTGTCACCCAAAACCATGTCTCCTCCGACACGCAAGGTACTTCCAGCAACAATCGGAACATCGACAAGTTCGGATACTGCTGCAACACCTGCTGTAAAGTCGAATATTTTGGCAACATCCCCGTCATCTGCAAGGTGAACATCACTTAAAATAGCTACCGGATCAGCGCCCATTACACAAACATCCCTTAAAGTAGCACGAGTTACATGAAAACCACCTAAAAATGGATATTCACTTAAACGTGAGTGGATTCCATCAACAGCTGTGGTAATATAAACTTCATCATTTTTGACTGGAGCTTTTACAACTCCACCATCATCCTGTTCTGATGGATTTACTAGTGAAGCAGTGTTTGTTGATGAGACTATCTCTGCGATTTTTCTGTGAACAAAAAAGTCTCCTGCACCGCGTGATCCAACACCCATTTCACCCATGAGTACGTCTGCTTTGTTAACACTAGCTATCTCTTTTAAGAATTCATCATCACTTTCATTTAGTTTTAAAGTTGTTGATACTTCATCAATTACTGCTTTTGCCATTTCTACTGAATTTTCTTCAGTGATATTTTTGTATTCGCGTATTCTTACAGCTAAAATTTCTGCCAGGTCATTATAATCATAATCATCAATTCTAGCTCTTACAAAACCTTCAATATCCATTTTTAAATCTCCAAATTTGTGAAATTTTTTAAAATCTTAAGTCCAGCAACACCGCTTTTTTCAGGGTGAAACTGTGTTGAAAATAAATTATTTTGAGATAAGCTTGCTACAATATCCACTCCATAATCACAAACTCCAGCAACAATACTGTCATCAACCGGAACTACATGATAAGAGTGAACAAAATAAAAATATTCCCCATCAATGCCTTCCAGAATTGGAGAGTCATTTAAAACATTTAACTTATTCCAACCCATGTGAGGTATTTTAACACCTTCCGGAAGCCTTTCAACATTGCCTTTAAACAAATCCAGACCTTTAACGCCAGGTGATTCTTCACTTTCACTCATCAGCACCTGCTGGCCAAGGCATATTCCTAAAAATGGCTTGTCATCATTGACATGTTCGTTGATAACCTCCTCAAAAGGTTTTAGATTATCCATTGCGCTTCCAAAAGCTCCAACCCCTGGCAGAACCAGATAATCGCTACTTGCTATAATTTCCTCATCATCTGTGATTTGATATTCGCATCCAATCTTTTTGAATCCGTTGGAAATACTTTTTAAATTTCCACTTTTATAATCAATTATTGTTATCATTCGTCTAACCACCCAATAGCTGATCTGATTATTCCACCAAAGTCTGAAAAGACAATTTCATCTGTTCCAAGAGTTTTAGAATGTGCATCAAGCTCTGCAACAACATGAGTATAGCCCAAGTCTTTTAGAGGTTCCACCAAACGTGGTCCATCAGTTACTGCAACAGATTCCACGTCGAAATCCTCTACCGGAAATGCATGTGGAACACCAAAGACAACAATCAAATCCAAATCCTTATCCTTCAGATAATCTGCAGCAACATTGGCAGTTATAGGATATTCGTCAAGGCCTCCGGTAATGAAATCCGGCTCAATATCAAGTTGGTTTTTAATATTTACCGCATGCTGCCTTATTCTAGGAAGACCTATGTTTTCATCCAGATTGGCCACAAAAATAGGTTTATTGTCCGGATTGATATCTTTGTAGTTAAAATTAACAATATCCGCAAACAGATATGATGTTTCCTTTTTAACATTCAATACAAAAGCAACTTTTTTATTATCTTTTAAGGCATTTACAACTATTTTCGCCACTTTTTCCTTTGAATCTCCAAAGTTCGGTTTGATGTATTTGCCCTGTGCCATTCCACGGGTCTTTTCAACTTCGGTTGCCTTTTCAAGCATTTCAATCTGTCTGTCCGCTTCGCTTTGAGGGATTACTCCGCATTCAACGGCTGCCTCTAAAACCATGATAGCACCAACGGTATTGTCACCTTCACCGGAACCTCCATGGGATTCGACAGGAATAACTGTACATGGCAAATCTGCATTAACTATCGCTTCCTTTAAATCCTCACCGATAATCATACTGGCACATGTGCCGGCAATACCCATCAGTTCCGGTTTAAATGTGTCATAAGCTTCTGTTAATGTCTCAACTAACTTTTCGCCAGCTCCTAAAATAAAATCATTTTCAGACATTCCTGTGGTTACAACGCGAACTCCGTCACCTTCCAGAAGCCTGGCTGTCCTAAAGCAGCAGCCGGTAGGTCCATGCATAACAATAACATCAACATTCATATCCCTTAATGTGTAAAGAGTAGCCGCAATCGGGCTTGGTCTCGGATGTATAATTTTTATCAACTCACAATTTTTAATAAATAATTATATAAAATTCTTAATTAATATAATTAATTAAACAAATTCGGAGATTGCATTATGAAACTTGACAAACAAATTTTAGAGGAAAAAATCCGGGAATACAGAAAATCCAAAAGCTGTTCCGAATCCACATTAATGGGCATTTGTGAAACAGCCGAATATCCCATCTCTCAAACTGAAATGGTGAAATTGGGATGCGGATTTGCAGGCGGAATCGGTGGCACCTTTGATGAAGGAACCTGCGGTGCAGTAACCGGTGCAATAATAGCTAACGGTTTACTTAATGATGATTCTGATACAATTAAAGCAAATGCCAAAGAAATATTCAATACATTTAAGGAAGAATATGGAAGTGTATGCTGCGGTACAATAACAAACAACGGCGAAGACAAATCCCCGTGCGTTGACTGCTGTGTGTTCATTGCAAATAAAGTAGCTGATCTATTGGATGAATGAAAAAATAATTCGACTGTTAACATTCCATTCATTAAATTATTAAAGATGCTTGAGGCGGTTTAAATGAATAAAAGTATTATTATCATAATTATTTTACTTTTAGCCGTGTTATCATTAGTTTTTGTTTATTCAGCAGACAACAATCTGCTTTCAGAAAACAGAACTGAACTTGAAGTATCAACAGAAGGCCCCATAGAATTGTCAAAAATTATTGAGGATGTTAAAACCGGACCATACTATGAAGGACATGATAACAAAACTCTTGCGTGGATGGAATCCTTAGGAGACAAGCAGGTATTTATGGGAAACGGCACAATCGTAGTGATGAGCGATTACGATGCAGGCAAACTTCGCTCAGAATATGCATGTGACGCATATATTACCCAAAATTTTGAATGCAATATTGTGGAAAACCATTCTATAGGCAATGTCAAATATCCAAAAGATGTGTTATTGGTTGAAAACGTGAAATATGTTGATGAAGAAATCCATTTCCTTCAGGGCAGTTAATACATAAAAAAACATAATACCATGTGAAAATATGAATCCAAAAGAGACATTTTACAAAGACAAAGAAAACTTCAAAAACCCCGTATATCACATAGAAGAGGGAATTACAGATCCAACACTGAAAAAAATTGATGATTTATACAGTATAGCCGATGGTTTAAGCATTGAAAATGCAATAAAACATGAAAGGAATCTTTGGTTGTTATCTGCTTTTGGAACAATAATTACTATACTGTTTCTCCTTTATGATGAAGCAGAACTGCATTTACTTATTTTCGGATGTATAATAATTATCATTGGAATATATCAATTATATAAATTAGCTGAACGACATGATTGCCATAGAAAATATATACAATATCGAGTGCTTGCTGAAACACTTCGGGTTCAGTATTTTCTTTCCAAAGCCGGTGTAAACAAGCAAGTCACAGACATTTTGCCATGGTTTATCAAAAATGGTCTTCCTTGGATTAATGAAATTCTTTTGGAACTTCCAATTAAAAAAACAGACCAAAAGAAATCCATCATGAATTGTTGGGTTAGAGATCAATTAAAATATCATCAGAATGCACTTGTAAGGTCAACAAAAAGAAATGAAAGGAATGACAGAATTACAAAAATTGTGCTAACCGTGACAATTGCAACCTATATTATTGCAGTAATATATGAGATTTATATTCTTACAATTCCTTCCGGAGAGATAACATCAGACATACTCAGTTCTTTCTTAAAAAATCTGCAGGATTGGGGAATAATGGTCGGATTTACACCAACAGACATGATTCGTTCAGTTTTGAAAATTGTAATCGGAACAATGTCTGCTGCAACACTGTTTACCGGAAGTTACTATGGAAAAATGTCATTATCCAACAAAATAGAAGACCACAGAAGAATGGTAATGCTGTATGACAAAGTTGAAAACGAAATTTTGCAAAACGGTGAAAATGAGGAACTGGTTATCACTTTAGCAAGAGAATTTTTAATTGAAAACAGTACATGGTATTCCTATCAAAGCAAAAACACACCAAATCTGACAATAGAATGATTTAACTAAAATTCCAGCTGCTCGGCAATGCACATTTTGCAAACTGCATTTGGGGATTCCAAATTGGCATCTTTTACCGGACAGTAAAATTTCCCGTCATGTTCTTCAACATATAAAGATCCGGGGAACGGAGTGCCTACAGGATGTATCGGTTCTTCCAGAATAAAAGTAGTGTAAATCGAAATAATTCCATAGATTAATGGAAATTTTGTTTTGGATGTTACGGATTCATTAATATGATATGATTTTAGAGTTGCAACGGCATCGATGAACTCTTCCTTGTCAATGTCATGGTCATAAGTGTTATTGTCACTGTGAACATCTTTAATGCGGCCAAGAAAATATTTAACATAGACGGCGTGGCTTTTGTCCTTGTAATTTTCCTGCACATATTTGCTTTCCTCTATCATTTCCGCATTAACAGCCATCAAATCGAATACTGAAATTGTATCCGAATATTCCTTTAAAATATCCAAAACAGATTCTGTTGATATGCTTTGCTCATTTGAAACGACATTTGAAAAGTCATCATACATACCTAATGCATCATTCATAATAACCATCTAAACTATATTTTCAACATTGACATTTAAAGCATTTTCGACTGATTTAACTTGATTTTTGATACACGCTTGCCTAATTATTAACCCATATTGACATTAACGGTAAGATATTGAAAAATTAAAATAAGAATGAGTCAGGAATATATATGCAAAAGAAAATAAAATATATTTCCTGAAATCCGAATCGTTAATGTGAAATTTAGAAAAATCCGAAGGAATAACCAGCATTTTTGCAGACACAGTATCTGCATAATGAATTTTCATCCTTAATGTAAACAATTCTGCCTCTACACTTATATTCACCATTTTCCAAAAACACATCATCTTTTGATGGATTGTCTCCAAAGGGATGCAACGGTTTTTTAGCAATTAATACCAGGTAAAGAGAGATATATTTAGTAAATTCTCTTGTTTCTATATCTCCACCGGCATATGTATTAAAATAAAAGTCGATATCATTCTTGAGATTGCTAACTACACCCTCCTTAATGTCATAATCTTCATCAATATCCAATGAAAATATTTCATCCCACGTATCTGAATTGTATTTAGCCAATTTTTTAACAGTGACATCCTTATACCTATCATCAGTAACCTTATTTCTGAGATATTCAATAGGATAATCCTTTAAATTTTCTCTAATTTCTCCCAATAATTCTGTAGCTTTCATAATGCCCTCAATTAAATATATATCTAAAAACCTAATTAAATTTTGCTAAACCAATGCATTAATAGCTATGAGAACAACAAGCAGAATAACATTCAAAACAGTGAATATGACCAAATACCTGATTTTGAATTCATCACATTCTCGAACAAGAATTTTATATGAAATCAAATTGGCCATTGATGCAATGAGTGTTCCAAATCCACCAATGTTAATCCCAACAATAATGGCTTCATAATTTGTGCTGAAACCGCTGAGAAGAATTGCTGCAGGAACATTTGAAATCACCTGGGATGCTAAAATTCCCCATAAAACCTCATTGCCTATAATAAACTGTCTAAATAATGAATTGAAAAACGGAATATTTTCAAGATTGCCAATTAAAATAAAAAGGGCAATGAAAGTTAAAAGTAAAAAATAATCAACACCTGAAAAGACCCTTTTAAGGAAATTTTCCCTGCTAACACTGATTTTTGACATTTTAGGCAAACTGATTGCGTCTCTTGGAATAAACAATAACAAAATAACCAAAAATATCATTGAAACCAGAATATAAGGTAAAAGTATTAGGAAAAATGATTCAAATGGAATGTGAGACACGGTAAACATCACGATATTGTGCGGAGCCCCAATTGGAAGAACCATACAACCAACATTAGCCGCAATTGTCTGCAGACAAACAGTTAAAATAATTAAATCAGAACGGTTAACTTTCTTTAAAGCCAAAATTGAAAACGGCATAAATATAATTAACGAAACATCATTTGTTATAAATATTGAGCTTAAAAAGCATATGAATACCAGAACCAAAACTAGCTGTCGTGCATTTTCAATCTTAGTTAATAGCTTACGAACTAACATCTCAAAAACTGACAGGTTCTTTAAAATCTCCACAACAATCATAATTACTAAAAGCAATATGATTGTATCCCAATTAATATAATTCAAATAGTTGATGGTTGGATGGACAAAAAAACAAGAAATAATTGCCAATATTAATGATATTGAAAATATAATTTCTTTTTTAAAAAAATTAGTAATTTTATCCATTAATTGAGCCATAATATCTGTTAATTAAATAAAGTTATTCTGCATCTTCTTCCATTGTTTCTAAAAGAAAGCTTACTGGCCTGAAACCGTCATTGCAGGATATCATCGCAGATCTTTTATTTTTCATCCAACCGCCATAGAAATCTTCCGCCCCATTAGCCAATCCCATTACGAAAGCGGATAAACTTTCCCAGGCACTGTCACAGAATCCTTCCGGTTTTTCCCATCCGTTTGCAATGAAGACCTGTCCTTCTTCAACATCACATTCATGCTCCAAGGGATTTTCATATTTTTCAATCAAATCATCATGCCTGACTTTTCTCATGACTGTAATTTTAACTTTTTTCACATTAACACCTCCAAATCACTTTTTTCATATCTGTTATGGCCTTTAAGACTTTTTTTATACTTCCAACATCTGATTGCATCATCAAGGGACTTATCATCATTGTTTTCAAAGAAATCTCTTATGTACTGGTTGTATTGAAACTGTTTGCCGATTTCTGTTTTTTCACCGGAACCCTGAATTTCAAAATATGCATCAATTGCATCCCTATATGTTTTATCAGGATTTGCTTTTAGCCACTTTTGAAATTTGACTTTGAATTTGAAGCCTTTACCTATCTGATTTTCAAAAAATGCTCTTTTATCTTCACTGCACTTGAAGTTTTCCCCCAATTTTGAATCCAGAGTAATCTCAGATGCAGAATCGGTTTGAATCTTTTTAACACTGCATTCCTTTATCTCTTCACCTGTGGCCAGATAATGAACTATTCTTTTTTCCAAATCCTCTTTAGAACCGCTGAGCCTTAAACCTTCGGCTCTGCAGAAATCCTTCAGTTCCTCCTTTAAAAAATAGTATTCCTTAAATTCTTCCGGTTTTAAATCTCGAGTTAATTCAGGCATAAAAATCTAAAAATAAAAAAAAGAGAGGAAAATCATCCTCTTGTAATGATGCTTATGATGTCACCGTCTTTAAGCTCATAGTCACTGGCTATGCGCATTTTTGATCTTGCATCAACAGCATGCATAAAATTATCCCCAATGTCCGTGTGAACAAGATAAGCTAACTGACGTGGATTTGAACCTCTTTTAAGCAATATTCCATCTGGAAGCACATTTCCCTTTTGATCTGTGTATTTGTTTTCATCCTGAACAGGATATACAACAATCTGGTCAAGCAGGTCAAAAACGCCGTAATTCAATACGTCCTGAACTCCTGTACTTCCATACCTATCCAAAATATTGGTTTGAATATATTCCAAACCTTTTCTTTGTGCTTCAGACAGCTCTTCAGGCTTTAAGATTTCAAAATGATCATCACCAGGCATATAACTTATTAAACCACTTTTTGCAGCATTTACAAGTGCAAGTTCAGAACCTGCAGAAGTTGGAATTACATTAGGATACTTCTCTTTGATTCTTTTAATGTTCTCTTCTGAAGTAGGCAAGTCCGCCTTGTTTGCAATAATCATCATCGGTTTTGCAATATGAAGGATATTACGGGTAAGTTCAATCAAATCCTCTTCTTCCCATTTATTGAAATCAGGTTCGATATTTCTTTTTGCTTCAATGATATCTTCAATGGCTATTCCTGTACCGGACAATTGGTCAAACAATACTTTTGCAATGTCCAAATGTTCCGCACCTATTTTTCTTACAAGCCTTACCCAATTTTTTGACAATATTCCATACATCCACATTACTATTTCATTTTCCAGAAAATCTAAATCTTCAAGAGGATCATGACTGCCTGCATCAACCGGGTTTCCTTCAAGGTCTGTTGAACCTGAAGCGTCAATAACATTGATGAACACTTTAGCCTGCATTAAATCGTCTAAAAACTTATTACCTAATCCTTTTCCTTCATGTGCTCCAGGAACCAGTCCTGCAACATCTATCAATTCAATTGGAAGCAATCTTTTTCCATCAATACAGATTGAATTGTGGGGATTGCATGTAACGCCCAATTCCTTACATGGACAATCCTTAATTACATGAGCAACTGCCTTATTTGCATCTATTGTTGTAAACGGATAGTTTGCCATTTCTACAGTAGATGCTGTTGCTGAATTGAAAAAAGATGATTTTCCAACATTTGGTTTTCCACAAACTGCAATTTGAAGCATAATAATCACTTTTCATCTAATAACATCTTAATGTATGTTATTAAAATTATAAATAGTTTCAGAAATAATGTATATTTAATGAAAGATGAAGATATTGAACGACCCCCAGCTATGAAAGTCCGCCAGGGAATCCAGAATGCAATGACCCAATCCCTTCCAGACAAAAGATTCAGCGAAAAAAATATCGAATTGGTAGAAATAGACATTGCACTTAACGATTTGGGCTGGAATTTTAATAATTTCAAGATTTTGAATCTGACTGACATTCACTTGGGCCAGTGGATTAATCCGGAATATTTGGATGAATTAATAGATTATGTAAATACATTGAATTTTGACCTAATCACATTAACAGGAGATTATTTTTCATATAACCTCAATGACTATGACCAGTATTTGGAAAAATCCCTGAAAAAATTAAATGCAAAGGAAGGAAAATTTGGAGTTTTGGGAAACCATGACCATTGGATGAGTGCAGACAGAGTCCGGAAAATTTTCAAAAATGCGGATGTTGTTGATTTGAGCAATGACGTCGTTACCCTTAAAAAAGGTGAAGATTGTCTGAACCTATGTGGCGTGGACAGCTGTACCGTTTGCGCCGATGATTTGGATAATGTAATTGCCAAAATGGTTAAAAATATTCCAAGCATCCTGCTTGCCCATGAACCTGATTTTGCACAGGAATCCTCACAAACCGGATTGTTTGACCTCCAAATTTCAGGCCACTCACATGGAGGACAATTAATTATTCCAAAGTTTGAAACCACACCATTTAGGGGGCCAAATTCAACAAAATATCCTGTTGGACTTTATAAAGTTGGAGACATGACACAGTACACCAGCAAAGGCCTTGGAACAAATTCTTTTAGGATCAGAATTAATTGCAAACCTGAAATTACAATAATAACCTTGAAAACCACTAAAAGAAAAAGAATCATGATAGAATGATAAAAAATAGATTGATTTCTTCGCTGAGGACAATAATTACATCGCTTCTGTTTGCTTTAGCTGATATTTTTGCAATATTCCTTGTAGATTATATCAGTACTGATTTTACAGTTGGTCCATGGTATAATGCAGTCATTATTGTAATAGCCGTTACAATTGCAAATGCACTTTTATGGCCTATATTCAGGCGTTTTCTAATGAAAATTATTATCTTTACATTTGGAATCGGATCACTTTTTATAAACTCGATTATATTTTATATCGCAGCATATTTCATTCCAGGAGTTTCAACAGGAATTTATGGAGCCCTGCAGGTCCCGATTGTTATGGCAATAGCAACAACATTCATCACAAACATTACAAACACCAACTACTATGACAGCTATATCAAAAATATCCTAAAATATGCATTGAAGCAAAAGACACCTTATAAAAAAAGATATTCAGGAGTCATAATGCTTGAAATTGATGGTTTGTCAATAAATATACTTAAAAAAGCCATTGATAAAGGCGTGATGCCGAATGTGAAAAGATGGCTGGACAATAAAACTCATACTTTAAAAGGTTGGGAAACAGATTTGTCTTCACAGACCGGAGCAAGCCAGGCGGGAATACTTCATGGAAACAACAGAGACATTGTAGCATACAGATGGGTTGAAAAGGAAAACGACAATAATATTGTTGTTTCTGGAAAATTAAGCGATGCACCAGGAATTGAAAAGAAAATAAGTGACGGTAAAGGATTGCTTGTTAATGGAATCAGCATTGCAAATATGTTTTCAGGAGACAGTGAAATACCGACCTTAACATCTTCAAGACTTGGAGGATTATCCAAAATATACAATAAGACACTGAATGCAGTATTTTTAGATGCGTATAACTTTCAAAGACTGTTCATATTATTTTTATGGGACTTTATCCTGGAGATTTCTTCACAAATAGTTCATTATGTGAAAAACATACAGCCAAGGCTTAGAAGGACAGTTGTCTATGCTACAGTTAGGGCAGGAGCTAATGTGGTTTTAAGAGAAGTGACAACAGATGTTCTGACAAGCGAAATACTGGCGGGAAACATTGACACCGCCTATGCAACATACATGGGCTATGATGAAATTGCCCACCATTCCGGAGTGGAGGACAATGACGTTTGGGGAGCTTTGAAAAAGATTGATCTGCAATTTTCAAAATTAACATCAGCAATTGAGATGAGTGACAGAGATTATAAATTGGTAATCCTATCAGACCATGGGCAGTCCAACGGAGCTACATTTAAACAAAGATACGGAATTACGTTGGGAAATTATGTTAGAAAATTACTTCCAGATGATTTGAAAGTATTTAAAACTGAATATAATATTGACCACTTTAGAGATGCTGTAATTCCGGAAAACCTGCAAATCAGACATCTTAAAAACAAGTTTGGTGATATTCATGATGACCTGTTCGAAGATTTTAAATCCCTTAAGGACATACGAGATGAAGTTGAAAAAAGGAAGCCTGCAATAATTTTCGAAAATGAACAATACAAAAATCTGAGGAACAGATATACAAATAGTCTGGATTATATTAAAGGCTATGAAAGTACTCCCCAAAGTACCAAAAAAGCAAAAGACTCAGAACTGATTGTTATGGGTTCAGGAAACATGGGTTTAATATATTTAACCCAATGGAAGGAACGTCTAAGTTATGAAGAAATCGTGATGCTATTTCCAGATTTAATCCCAGGTCTTGTAAAACATACAGGAATAGGTTTTATTTTAGTTAATTCCATAGCTAATGGAGGAATGGTCATTGGCCAGGACGGAATTTATTACTTGGACAGTGATAAGATTATCGGTACAAATCCGCTTGAAAGCTTTGGCGATAATGCTGCAAAACACCTGAAAAGGCAAAATTCCTTCAAAAACATGCCAGATATTTTAGTGAATAGCTTTTATGACGAAAAGTATAATGAAGTATGTGCATTTGAAGAGCTGATTGGATCTCACGGAGGTTTAGGCGGAGACCAGACAAAACCATTTATTCTATACCCTTCAGAATGGGCCGATCCTGGCGATTTGATTGGAGCAGAATCAATATATAAATTTTTAAAAAGTGAAATAGAGAATTTAAATTCTTGAAAGCCAATAGTCAAAAATCTCTGAAATTTCCTCATCAAAACCTATTGTCTTATCCTTATTTTGAGGTATTGCCTGAGGGAAATCCCTATTCAATCTGATTAATGTTGTGTTAGGATTGTCAAATGTCATCTGCTCAAATGGATATCTTATAATGACCGGTGTGTTAAAACCAACGCCCAACTCTAAAAATACTATGTTTTTAGTTTCATCGACATGTTCTAAAAATTCAGAGTATCTTCTGCTCATCTGATGCCAATTTTCATCCTCAACAAAGAAATTATCCTTTCTGACATTTATTTCCATATTTCCCCCGCACACCGGACAAACCGGAACCAGATCTGTTGGAATCTTACAGTCTTCGGTTTTTTCAATAGCTTCAAAAACCAATTCCTCATTTGAATAAAGCTTATCATGGCATGCCTTTTCACATTGCATCAGCCCGTAATCGCCTTGAGTGGCAAAAATCCTTTCATCTTCAAAGCCGTTTATCCAAAACTGATGTTCCACATTTGTTGTCAGGACAAAATAATCCTTATCTTTAACCAGATCAAGCAACTGACCATATAATTTTGTTTTTCCAACTGAAAATCTATTTACATAGACATGACGTGCCCAATGAGCCCATTTTTCCTCCTGAGTTTCATAAGGATAAAACGTAGCGGAATACATGTCCTGAACACCATATTTTTCAATGAAATCCTGAAAATTATCATCAAAACGTTTACCTGAATATTCCAAACCTGCTGCGGCGGAAAAACCTGCACCCGCACCAATTAAAATATAATCTGCTTCTTCAATAGCCTTGTATGCCTTATCCAATCTTTCTACAAAACGTTCCATATTTACACTCCATTAGAATAACAAATCTTTATATATAGAATAATCATCATCCGAAAAAACATCAAAAATTACATTTTCCAATGTTGTTTCATTCAAATCCAAATAATCCTCAACTGTCTTAACGGCAATTTTTGCGGCCAATTTCTGTGGAAAATTAAATACTCCTGTTGATATACAGCAGAAAGCCAAAGATTCCAACTTATATGATGTTGCAATCTCCAAACATGACTTATAACAGTTAGCCAATGCTTCACAATCTTTTCCAGATGGTTTTAATCCTTGAGGTATTGCAGGACCAACAGTATGTATCACATATTTTGAAGGAAGGTTATAGGCAGAGGTTATTTTGGCTTTTCCAACCTCTTCATCCCTATCCTGCATTTCCATGATTTTATTGCACTCTTCCCTCAGCTGAAGTCCTGCGGATGAGTGAATGACATTGTCAATGCAATTGTGAAGAGGTACAAAACATCCCAATAATTTTGAATTTGCAGCATTAACAATAGCGTCAACTTTTAAAGTTGTTATATCGCCTTGCCAAATCATTATCTTTCCATTGGTTTCATTAATGCCATCAATAGAAGTTAAATCCTTATTTAATGTTTCTTGTGTTAAAAAATCATCCTGAACTTTTAAAAATTCATCGGACAATTCAGAAGGTATCCTTATATTCATCAATGCACGAAGCAAATTTCTTTTATCGTGATAACTTTCCGGAATTTCAATAGCCTCGTTTCTCTCATCAATTAAGTAATTAATTAAAAAATCCAATTGTTCTTGTCTATTCATTTAATACCTCCCGATTCTTTAATAATAATTGAATTTCAGTATTTAAATGATTTTTGTAACTTTAAAGAAACCCAGTTACAAAAAAGTAACTAATATATAATAATTTAATTAAAATATGAGTATGGATAGTGAAAAAATAGTTTGTCCGGTTGATAAGACTCTGAATTTGATTAACAAAAAATGGAGCATACAAATAATTAGAGACATGTTCTTTGGAAAAAAGCATTTCAAAGAGTTTAAAGAAGATAAACCAAAATTATCCAATAAAGTTTTATCCAATTGTCTTAAGGAATTAGAGGAAAATGGTTTAATTAGAAATGAAGTTTTGAATACCTCTCCGGTTACAACTGAGTATTATCTGACCGAATACGGCAAATCCATGAACAGAATTGTCTATGAACTAGCCATGTTTACTCTGCAAAATGATGAACGAGCTTACCCTGATGAGGTAAGAGCCGATTTAAAAAATACATTTAAAGAAAAATTAGAAATAACTGATTAAAATGACCGGTAAGATTTATATTGTTGGAATTGGCCCTGGATCAAGTGAATACTTAACTAAAAAAGCTATTGATACCGTTAAAGCCAGTGATTATACTGTTGGAAGCACCCGTGCAATTGACCTGTTTGACGATGTACAGAATACCATTGCATTTAATGTAAAAGAGCTATTGGATACCTTAAGGCAGGGAGTCCAATTGGCCTGTGACGGCAACACCGTTTCAATATTGTCAACAGGAGATCCTGGTTTTTCAGGTGTGTTAAATACTGTTTTAAGATTGTCCGATGAATTGGACTTTCCAAAAGAAAATATTGAAGTGATTCCCGGCATCAGTTCACTTCAGCTGGCCGCAGCAAAATGCCACATCCAATGGGACAATGCCAATGTAATGACATTTCACGGAAGGGAAAACATAGAAGACATCCTGCCAGTCATCAACAACGGAAAAGTGACAATTGCCCTTCCTTCAAGAAAAGTGAAGGACATGGCTCAGTTTTTGCTTGACAACGGCGTCGAATCTGACCGGAAAGTTGTTGTATGTGAACGCCTAAGCTACCCTGACGAGAAAATTGTCGAAGCAACACTGGAAGATATCGCTCAAAGTGAATTTACATATATGTGCATTATTGTCATATATTAGAAATATTTACTTGTTAAATTCATTTTAAAAGTTATTTACCATTTAATTTTAAAAATAAAGTTCATATAATGCGGATATCATACTTTAATTGTTGATTTGATTAAAAAAATCAACATTTAAGGTAGATATTATGAATAAGAAAATAAACACCCTATGTTTCATTCTGTTATTGCTCTTTTTAATTTCTGCAGTTTCAGCATCAGACAATGGAAATGAAACATTGCAACAAATTCAACCGGATCCTCACAAGGATTTAAGCACAATCAGTGTCGAGAACAAGGAAGCTCAAAACTTAGAAAAATTAAGTGCATCACAGGAAGCCGAAAAGAAAAAGGTTGCTTTAAAGGCACCTGACGTTAAAATGTACTATAAGGACGGAAGCAAGTTCACGGCAACACTGAAATACAAAAAGAAAGTGATTGCCAATGCGAAAATACAGATTCAAATCAATGGCCAAACATTTACAAAAACAACCGATAAGACTGGAAAGGCCTCCATCAATCTCAATTTTAAAAGCGGAACATACAACGTTTTAAGTGTTTGTAATGGAAACAGTGAATTTGAAGGCGCTACCGTCAAAAGTACAGTAACGATTAAAAGCACTATAAAATGCAGTGACTTTTCAAAATACTATAAAAATAAGGGAAAATACACCTCAACGTTTTATGACAAAAAGGGAAAACTGCTTAAAAACACTGCAGTTAAGTTTAAACTGGAAGGCAAAACATATTCCGTTAAGACAAATTCCAAAGGAATAGCTACACTACCTATTGACTCAAAACCCGGAACATACTCCATTACCATAACAAATCCAAAAACAACCGAATCCACATCTAAAACAGTGACGATAAAATCACTGATGGAAACTAAAGATTTGTCATTAAGCGAAAATAAAAAAGCAAAGTTCAACGTTAAAGTCCTGAACAGCAACGGAAAAGCATCACCAAATAAAAAGGTCACTTTAAAATTAAATGGCAAAACCTACACAAAAACAACAAATAAAACTGGAATAGCAACATTGGAAGTTAGTCTGGATGCCGGAAAATATACAATTACAACACAATATG
>NZ_JBGULU010000191.1:0-7223 GCF_045116495.1 Methanobrevibacter sp.
GATGCCCTGTCACAGCGCGAAGTCACAAGAGAAAATCCGCCACATGATCGCCACCGATACCGTCAACTGCTACACCATTGACAAGCAAGGTGTTAAGAAGATGATTTACCAGACTCCCTGGCGCGATCGTGACGGCAACGTACGCGGCATGGTCGAGATCTCCATGGTCATCCCCCAGGAAATGCCCCACTACGTCAGGTCCTAATCGTCAACCCCGCTGATTTTCAGCGTAATCCGCAACATCACGACAGGCTCCCGCCGAACTGATCCGCTCAGTTCACGGGCGCCTGTCGTCGTGACCATAGTTATGGCCCCAACTTCTTGGCTTGTGTTCTTGATCCATGTTCAGGCTTGTGGTTATGGGGCTTGCGCTATGGTTTCTAGTTATACTCCCCGCGTTGGGCTCATCGTTCAGACCGCATTAGAGAATTATTAGGCCGCATTATTGTGCATATTTGACTCAAGATTTGCGGGAATCAAAAAAAAGCGTTACTTTTGTAGCTTAATGTTTGTGGCCGCAGCCGCCTTTTCGGAGCCCAGCTGCCCGCCACAACAATGACACAATAAGGTAACCCGCTGATAATGACTACTGCGATAGTGTCCCCAGCATTACCTGCTCTCCACCCGTCCACCGCCGCCCCACGGCCCCGGTGACCCTTTATGTCTTTTTAGTACAATAGTTATAATACTTTAAGTACTTTTGTGTTTAATTGAATTATTCGCATTGATTCAATTATTTGTTAGGTTCAGAAATAATCTAGTGATATTTTGGGTGGGGAGATATATTTAATTATTTAAATGACTAAACGTCAGTATGATGGTGTGTTTTTTAAAAAGAATACTTAAAAAAGTATCACATATATTAGATTTGATTTTTTTTGATTTTTTTATCAAAGAGCATCCGATATTGCTCGTTGATTTGTTTTATAATAAAGATCTATGGAACCTAAGGGAGGCGTGTATTAAAAAGCCAAGTCATAGAAAAGAATTACTTTATTATTCCTATTTACAAACGTATGGCTCATGGATAGGATTGGGCGCTGTGTTTGAAGGTAAACCAATTTTTCCTCATTCATTTCATGGGATTTTTATTAGCCAGAAAGCTCATATCGGTAAAAATGTAGTAATTTTTCAACAAGTCACAATAGGTTCTAATTTGGCAATAGGTAGTAAAAATCAGGGGGCTCCGATAATTGCAGACAATGTATATATTGGATGTGGAGCCAAAATTATTGGTAATTGTTATGTGGGCGATAATTGTCGAATAGGAGCAAATTGTATTATAACAAAAAATGTACCTAGAAATAGTGTTTGCGTTATTCGAGGGTTAGAAATTATAACTAAGGTAGATGAACTTAACAATGCTTGGGTTCCGATGAAAGAATGAAATATTTGATAATCAAAGGAGTTATTCGCTTTATTTTAGTGTGATTTAATCGATTGGTCGGTTTGTGTTTTTAATAATTGAGTTCTTGTTCATGTTGCTTTAATCTCTCATCTTTTAAATCTAAATCATCAATTAGCTGCTTGATTATGTCAAACGTCGATAATCAGAAAAATGCAAATAAGCGAATTGCTAAAAACACAGCTATTGTGTATGGAAAATTAGTGGTGACAACAATTATTGGATTGCTATCATCTCGATACGTGCTTCAAGCTTTAGGCGTTGATGATTTTGGATTGTATAATGTTGTTGGTAGTGTCATTGGGCTCTTTGCTTTTATTTCAGCTTCATTATCAGTAACTACAATCAGATTTTTAAATTTTGAAAAAGGTAAATTTCATGGTGATATGAATAGAATGTTTAATATATGTAACACTCTACATATATTACTAGCATTATTCTTATTGGTTATTTTTGAGGCTTTCGGAATTTGGTATATTGAAAACCATTTGAATGTCGAACCCGGAAAAATGAGTGATGCGATGTTTGTTTTTCAGGTATCGACGATTGCTTGTTGTTTAGGTGTTATGAATGTACCTTATTCAAGTTTATATAATGTGCATGAGCGCTTTTTGTTTCCTGCTGTTTTAGAAGTTGTAAATAGCGTATTGAAACTATTATGCATTTTTCTTCTCTTATATTATTCTGGAAATCGTTTGAGAATGTATGCTTTAGTGATGGCTTTGTTAACGGTTTGTAGTTTTGTCATATTTCATATTTTGGCCTATAGAAATTGGAGTTCAATAGTGAGATGGGCTTTTGTCTCAGGTTGGGCTTCTTATAGGGAGGTGGTCTCATTTGCAAATTTTAATATGCTCTCTACTGTGTCAATGACTGCAAGATCGCAAGGGAGCAATTTGTTAATAAATTTTTTCTTTGGAACAGTAGTAAATGCTGCTTATGCAATAGCAAGTACAGTAAGAGCGTTTGTGGAAACATTTATGGCTTCATTTGATGGAGCCGCTGCGCCTCAAATTACACAAAATATAAGTGGTGGCAATTTTGAAAGAGCATCATATCTTGCAAATAAGATTTGTCGATTATGTATTGTTTTATCAGAATTGATTATTTTACCTGTTTATGTTGAGCTAGACTTTTTACTAAAACTATGGATTGGCATTCCGCCTGAAGGAACTGCCTTATTTTGTAGAATTATGTTGATGGTCGTTTTGGTTGCAGCAACAAGTGGTGGCATTAACCAAATAATTAATGGATCTGGAAAGGTAAAATGGTTTAAGATAGAATTGAGTTTCTTTTATATTTTATGTTTGCCAGTTGGTTATTTGCTCTTTACAAATGGTTATCCCGCATATTACATATTAATACTATTTATTATTTCAGATATATTAAGTAGAATTACACAATTTGCTCTACTTAAATTAATTCTATCTTATGATGTTGTGTCTTTTATAAAAGAGGCTTATTGGCGGCCATTTTTGATAATGGTATTAATGGCGCTTTTTGTAATTTTCTACCGATATCTCGATTTGCAATCAAACCAAATGAGAGTTGTAGGGATTGCCTTAGCAACAATATACTCAGTGGCGCTAACATTTGTAGTAGGATTAAAAAAGAATGAAAAAAATAGGGTTCTAGAACAGATTAGAATTAGATTAAGAAAAATATAATGATAAGGATTAACTTTTTTGGCGATTTTAAGATAAAAGATGTGACCAATTTAACATTTGGAGACAATCTACTTTCTTTACTTCATAACAGCGAAATTAATTTTTTGAATTTCGAAGCACCTATTTTTGTGAAAGGGTCAATACCTATTGTAAAGAGTGGTCCGAATTTTTGTCAGGACAGGAATGCACCGAGGTTTCTTCAGGAAAAAGGTTTTAATTTAATTGGTTTAGCAAATAACCACGCTTTGGATTATGGGGAAATTGCAGCATCAGAAACAATCCTAGCTTTCAATAAATCTATTGTTGTAGGTTGTGGAAAGTGGGATGATGCATTCAAAATTAATACTATTGAATTGAAAGGCGTAAGAATAGGTTTTTTAGCATTAAATCAACATGAATTTGGCGCATTTGATGATGTTTTTTATGATAATAATAGATTTGGGACGGCATCGTTATTGCATCCAGTTGTTGATGAGCTAATAATGGAATCGAGAGAAAAAGTTGATTTCTTGTTTGTGATTCCTCATGCTGGAATGGAATACTGCCCTCAACCGCTTCCCCAAATCAAAACACTGTATCGTCATTTTATAAAAATGGGTGCAAGCGGTGTGATTGGAGGTCACCCACATATAGCGCAACCATGGGAGTTTATAGATGGGAAGATTATCATGTATAGTTTAGGCAGTTTCTGTTTAGACCCGTATGACGTCGGTAGCAGTAAGATTAAATTTCTTAATAATAGTCTTGCCGTAAGTGTCATTATTAATGATGATCGTACGATTACGACTGATGTGAATCAAGTGAAATATGATTCTGAATCAAGTTATGTGGATTTATGTAATCAAGATGTGGATTTTTCTATGTATTTAAAAGAGATTTGTTCTGATTTTGTAGACAATATTAAGTATAGAGGTATAATAGATAACCATGCACATTTAATGAAAGAGAGCTATATTAATAGTCTTTCTGAAGGAGGATATTTTAAGTTTAGTATAGCTCAATTTACTCGTTTATTTTTTAGCTATTTTTACAGAAAGATTCCTTGGGTGCCAAATCGTAGAGATGTCATTACACAAATCATGAATAATCTACAATGTGAAGCCCATAGATGGGTGATTCTTCATTTATTTAAAAAGAAATTAGGATAATTATGATTCGTAATATAAAGAGAATAACACGGGAATTCCTGGTTGATCATTATCCCAAAATGATTATTGACCATGAGTGGCCAGCACAGTTTGGACATAAGATAGACTGGAATAACCCTCGAGACATTAATGAGAAAATCCAGTGGCTAATATGTTACTCTGATACGTCTGAATGGGTTCAGCTGGCTGACAAATGGAAAGTTTCTGAGTTTTTGAAAAAGCGGGGTTTGGGACATATTCTCCTAAACATTTATGGAGTATGGGATAATGCTTCTAAAATTGATTTTGATGTGCTGCCTTCAAAATTTGTGCTCAAATGCAACCATGATAGTGGGTCAACACTAATTGTCGATAAATCTAAGGGATTTGAAAAAGAACAAATCATTTCTTTTTTCAATGAGAAATTAGAACAAAAATTTGGTTATAAAGGGTGTGAGCCTTATTATAATAAAATTAAGCCTATGGTTTTGGCGGAAGAGTTCATAGAAAATGAGAATGAAACAATAGGATTAGTGGATTATAAAATATGGTGTTTTAATGGAAGGCCATACTACATTATGACATGTCATAGTAGATATAAAGCGACTGTTGCTCTAGACTTATATAATCTTAATTGGACCTATATTCCGGAGAATATGATATTCTCACAGACTCATAGAAATGGTGGGAACAGTGTTCCGAAACCTAAAAACTTGAAAAAGATGCTTGAGTATGCTTCAATCCTATCAGAAGGATTCCCGCAAGTAAGAGTGGATTTTTACTTAATGAATGATAGAGTGTATTTTGGAGAACTTACTTTTTCTAGTTATTCTGGCCGTATGGAGTATTATACAGATGAATTTCTTGAAAAACTAGGACAACTAATCGAGTTACCGAAAAAACGTTGTCCGATAAAATTTTAAATCAATCACTACTTGAGGCAAGAGAGCATAGTTATTTTCTTATCGGTTGTGAATATTGAATTATATTAAAAATGAGAGTTTTACTTACAGGAGGTGCGGGTTTTATTGGTATGCATGTGGTTCATGCTCTTGCTGAGGATGGCCATGAGGTTGTCATCATTGATAACTTAAATGAATACTACAACCCACAGCTGAAGTGTGATCGCTTAAAGCAACTTGGCATTGAGGCTATCGATGACTCATCGAGAAATGTGAGCTCAACATATCCCCAATTGTCGTTCTATAAGGGTGATATCGTTGACAAGGCTCTCATTTTTGACTTGTTTGGTCAGCATAAGCCTGAACTTGTAGTCCATTTAGCAGCTCAGGCGGGTGTTAGGTATTCTCTTGAGAATCCTGATACTTACGTTCAGAGCAATGTCGTTGGCTTCTTGAATATGCTTGAGGCTGCAAGACGTTATCCGGTTAGACATTTTGTATATGCCAGTTCTAGCAGCGTTTACGGTTTGAACGGCAAAATCCCATATTCGACTCATGATGGTGTGTCACATCCTGTCAGCTTATATGCAGCTACAAAGATAGCCGACGAGGTGATGGCTCACACCTATTCCCATCTGTTCAAGATACCATGCACTGGAATCAGGTTCTTTACCGTCTATGGTCCATGGGGGCGTCCAGATATGTCGCCCTATCTGTTTGCCGATGCCATCAGTAATGATAAGCCTCTCAAGGTTTACAATTATGGCAAAATGCGTCGCGATTTCACCTTTGTTGACGACATCGTAGGCGGCATTCTGCAGATTTGCAGCCGTCCGCCTCAATCTGATGAATCTTGGGATAGTACCAAAGCCGATTGCGCGACGTCATCAGCACCCTACCAGATTTACAACATTGGTAACACTCATCCAGTGGATTTGATAGACTATATCAAGGCTTTTGAGAAAGCGTTTGGCAAAGAGGCAAAAAAAGACTTCTTGCCACTGCAGCCAGGAGATGTGCTGGAAACGTTCAGTGACATGAGTGACATGAAACGGGACTTTGACTTTACCCCCAAGGTTGATGTCGAGGAGGGCGTTCGCCGCTATGTCGCTTGGTTCCGTCAATATTATGAATGATAACTCTATAGTATGAAGGAATTTGTCGTTTATACGGTCTTGGTGGGTGGTTATGATGATGTATTGCAGCCAAAGGTTGTAGACGACAGGTTTGACTATGTCCTGTTCTCTAATGATTTTAAAGAAACCAAGCAAGGTGTCTGGACCGTAAGAGAAATACCTAGGGTCGTTGATAATGATAACAAGCGCCTTTCCCGCTATCCCAAGACCCATCCCGAGACCCTTCTTGCTGATTACAAAGCTTCGTTATATATAGATGCTAACATCCAGATTTTGGATCAATGGGTGTATGACAGGTTTATAGAATTATATAATCAAAACATCGAGTTTGCTGGAGTACAATTAGTGTTAACAGGACGTGACTGTATCTATGAGCACTCTTTTGATATGTGTCAAGCGTTACTTGAGCATGACTATGTAGCCATACGGCAGTGCCATCGCTTGCATGAACTTGGTTTCCCTCGTCATTTTGGATTAAATGAGAATAATGTGCTCTTTAGAATACATAATGATAAAATGAAGGCCACTGACGAGGAGTGGTGGGACTGGATATTGAATTATTCGTCTCGTGATCAGTTCTCGTTTATGTATTGCCTTTGGAAAAACGGAGTGTCCCTTAATTACTTTTTACCCGAGGGTGAAGATACCCGCAATGGCACACATTTTCGTTTGGTTGACCATGACGGTGATACTAATGTGATAAAAACAAAAATTATCAAGCGAGGTCTTATCGAGAAATTGCGCATCAAGAGCAAAACGTTTAATCCCGATAACTACCGCCGTCAGTGGCTGTCGATGTACAAGTCTTCTCGCCCAGTTACAACCCTATATTTAAAGGGGTTAGTAGCAATAGTGACGAATCTATCAAATATTTTTAAATCAATCTATTTAAAATGAAAGCTAGGGTTATAGCGTTTTACCTTCCTCAGTTTCATGAGATTCCTGAGAATAACGAATGGTGGGGCAAGGGCTTTACCGAGTGGACC
>NZ_JBGULU010000192.1:0-3140 GCF_045116495.1 Methanobrevibacter sp.
CCTGTCCTATCTAAAACATAATTAACATTATTAACTATTAAAGATAAATATAGAAATACATAATAAAAGGTGTAATGATAATGTATAAGAAAATTTTACTTCCCACTGACGGTTCAGGTTATGCAGAACAAGAAGTTGATAGAGTTACCAAATTAATAGCTGATGATGGAGAAATTATCATATTGTCCGTAGCGGGTAAAATAACATCCAGTGCATTTCAAAGCAGAAAAAAAGTTAAAAAAGTTAATCAGGTACTGAAAAAAGAAGCGGAAACTGCAGTTTCAAAAATGGAAAAGTTATTTGATCCATCACTTAACGTAAGAACAATGGTGGTTACAGGATTTGCCGCCGAATCCATCAATAGGGTTGCCGAAGAGGAAGGCGCCGATTTGATTGTAATTTCATCTTCAGGAAAAAGCGGCCTTCACAAATTCATCCTTGGAAGCGTAGTCGAAAAGGTTCTCAAAAATGCAGAAATCGATGTATTGCTAGTTCATAATAATTAAAGGTGGTATAATGGATAAACAGCAGACAATAATTGCAGCAGTAGTGCTGATAGTGATAATTGCCATCGGTGCATTTATTTACGTATCCTCAAATACTCACAATACCAAAATTGAAGTATTGAGCAACGGAACTCTTAAAAATGGTGATTATGTAACAGTGATGCTTACAGACGAATACAGGAATCCTTATCCTAATGAAATCATTTATGTCAAAGTTTTGGATGATTCCGGCTGGCCACACAAATATGAAGTGAAAACAGACAGTGAAGGACAGGGGTCTGTTCAACTGATGACTTTGGAGAATGGAAATTACACCATTCACTGCAGCTATAACGGTACATTATTCAATAAGGCATCTTCATGTGTAAAACCATTGCAGATTAATGACGGATTAAATTAAGGTTAGATTATGGCAACTAAAACAAAAAAGAGAATATTTTATTTTGATGAGCTAAGGGCGTTAGCCATCATTTTCGTCGTTTTGTGCCATGCATGCATACTTTTCCGTCCGTTCAGATATGAAACCCTGAGTGTTTCAATGCCTGGGATATTTTATGTTCTAACCCATGTTGCCGTTCCGATATTTTTCATGCTTAGCGGAGCGCTTTTGCTTAACAGGGATTATCATGGCCTTTCAGCATTCTTTAAAAAGAGATTTTCAAGGATACTGTATCCGTTCCTTTTCTGGATACCAATAGCTATAATAATTTCATTGTTTATCCTGCACAACAGCTATAATGATGCATTCAAGACATTCTTTGGAATCAACAGATGGCCTTGGTTTGTATGGACCATGATGGGCATTTATCTAATCCTTCCGGTCGTGAATTCCTTTGTCAGGGAATACGGCATGAAGGGATGTGAATATTTCATGATTATATGGTTTGTTACAATAATACTGAATACATTCAACCACTATCCTTTCTATCAATTGGAATTGTCATATTTCGCCAGATTCATAGGTTATCTGGTTTTAGGATACTGGCTGGCCAATAAGACAGTAAACATTTCAGACAGAAACATGATACTCTTTGGTTTTCTCATGTTTTTCGCATCGATTTCGATAGATTTCTATATCTTCATGAAGGATATTCCTAAAATTGAAACCAAATATCTGTCATTGTTTGTCGTATTGGCTTCCATCGGTTTGTTTTTAATGTTTAAACGTTATAATAACTACTGTGATTCAAATCCTGAGTCATTGCTTGGAAGGGCGCACAGTAAAATTGAAAATGGAATCATCGGAAAGGCCGTACTGTCATTGAGCGTATGCAGCTATGGAATGTATCTTGTAAACAGTCTGCTTTATAAGATAATCGATAAGGTATTCCACGTTAACCAGCTGAGATTATTGCCGATACTGTTTATTGGAGTTCTTATTTTATCATGGTTACTGGTTTATGTTTTAAGTAAAATTCCGGTACTTGACAAGTTCAGCGGTGCCGGATAAAAATTTATTATTATTAATTTATTCTAAGGGAGAAGATTTATGGTTAAAGTTTCTGTTATAATGCCTGTATATAATGCTGAAGATTACCTGGAGGAATCCATCAACGGTATATTAAACCAGACTTTGGATGATCTGGAGCTTATATGTGTAGATGACGGCTCAAAGGATTCATCTCTTGAAATCCTCAATGAATTTGCTAAAAAGGATTCAAGGGTCAAAGTATTTCATCAGGAAAACCGTGGAGGCGGAGCCGCAAGAAACGTGGCACTTACTCACACCACCGGAAAGTATCTCTACTGTATGGATGCAGATGACGAGCTTAAAAGAAATGCTTTAAAGGAATTATATAAGATAGCTGAAGACAAGGACCTTGACTTTGTAATGTTCAGGGCCACCAATTATGATGTGGATACCGGTGAATATCAAAACATCAGATACTTCAGGATGGATGCCGTAGCCGAAAAGGTAGGGGAAAGCGTATTCAGCTACAGAGACCTTGGCGATTTGATATTTGAAACTTCATCCACTCCATGGTGCAAGTTCTACAACCTTGATTTCGTTAAAAGAACCGGAGCCCAGTTTGCAGAAGGGCTCATTTTCCACGACAACATATTCTGGTGGGACATACTCCTCAACGGAGAGAGAATTTATTTTTACAAGAAATATTTATACATTAGAAAGAATCATTCAAAATCTTCCACAGGTGCCGGAGACAAACGCTACATTGATTCTCTGACAATTTCCAATATGATTTGGGACATATTTACAAGACATGGGGTTTTTGACAGATATAAGACAGGACTTGGAATAAGAAAGTTCGAAAAGGTATATCACTGGTATCCTGAAATCCAGCCCCAATAC
Organism: Methanobrevibacter sp.; assembly: GCF_045116495.1. Taxonomy (GTDB): domain Archaea; phylum Methanobacteriota; class Methanobacteria; order Methanobacteriales; family Methanobacteriaceae; genus Methanocatella. The sequence goes on from NZ_JBGULU010000192.1 coordinate 2,818, forward strand.
AAGGAAATGTACTTTCAGGCAATGAAGGAAGATTATCAAAAGATAGCTGATGACAAGGAGTTTTATGATTATATAATAGATGATCTGACTGAAAAGAGCAGAGAGATATTTTTAAATACATTATCCTCTGAAAATCATGAGGAATTTGAAGAAAAAATGGAAAATATCCATCTTAAAGAGGAAATTGAAGAGTTGAAGCAAACCAATGATGAGATGCAGAATTCAACAAGCTGGAAGATTACAAAGCCTTTAAGACAGATTAAAAGGATTTTTAAATAGGTGTGTTAATTTATGGTAAAAGTTTCTGTTATAATGCCGGTTTA
>NZ_JBGULU010000193.1:0-2825 GCF_045116495.1 Methanobrevibacter sp.
CTTTCGTTATTGAAGACATAAATAAATTACCACGCGAAAAAACAGAATCAGAGAGTAAACTCAATGAATTACTTGAAAAATTCACGGAAAAGGTAAAATCAGGAAGAATAGTAAAATTTTATAAAAATAAAGAAGATCTAAAAAGTAAAGTAGTTGTAGCCATCCCGCAAATAATAAAAGACTTTAAAAGACCTGGATGGGTTAGAGGGGAGCTTTCAACTAAGAATACTCAAACAGCAGTAAAAAAAAATATTGATGACGCTTGGTTAGATATTTCTGGTTACATCTCATCTGAAAATAAAATAAGTAAATACACTGCTCCTTGCGATGGTACTGTCGAAATAACTATAGAAAAAAATTATGAAATGACTTTGATTAATGAAACAAAAAAATGTCCTGGTCGAGCTGTTGAATTAACCAACGGTAATAAAATTTTGAAATTGTCTTGTAGCAAGAATGATGAAATCAAATTAGAACATAACCCAAATTTTAATTTCAAGCCTATATCCGCTAAATTTTATGCGCGATGAACAAAAAATGTTATAAAACGTATTACATACATAGATTTTGCTATTTCCTCTTCGATTTAACCGCGATACTTGCAAAAAGAAGAGATATAAAGGAGTGATAAGATCTAAGTGGTTCTGGCTAGTCAAAAGACGAGTGATTCTAGAGGAGAAAATGAGGAAAATCTAAAGCTCCACTTCTACACTTTTAAGTAGTACACAACCCTAATTTAAGTTCCCTGAGAAGTAGTAGGGTGGTAGTCCATGTAGTGGTGTGCTAAAAGATAAATCGCAATATATTGTGGTGTAGCTGATTTAAAAAATCCGTCTAGAAGAGCTGCCGTGACACACGAATAGTATGGTAATTATTATTGGTTTTCTAGTATTCTTTAAGTCATGGGAATAAAGCATAAAAATATTCAGTAGTGCAAATTAATCACTTCATAAAAATGCTTACAGCAAATATATGTGCTAATGTGACAGCTATTATCGGTATAAGCATAGTCCATTTGAGTATATCCGAAAAGAGAACACGAAAACTACCTTCACAAATGGAAGATCTGTATGAGCAACAGTTCTTTCAAGATTTTGATAATAAGAGATAACCATGACCATTCCTAATGTAAATAAACAGAACATTCTTGATGCTTTAAAGAAAATTGATCAGGAAGGTGTCCCTCCTAAAAATCAGAGTACTAAATATGACCTGGTGACGGAAGACGGAAAAAAGTATCCTGCCAAATATGTTGTTGCAATAGCTTCCAATATGGACAACTTCAATTCCCTCGAAGCAAAATCATGTCTTGAACATCTTGGTTTCGTAGTTGAGACCAATAATATCAAGTACGAGCTTACCATTACTGCCGATACTGTTGTTTCAACGGATGAAATGTTCTCCATGGAGGATCTTGGCAGGAGAGGGGATATGTGCAAACCTCTTAAAGCTTATTTTCAAAGTGCGGACGGAACAATAACAGACCGAAAATACATTAAGGGGGAACGCAGAAATACGAATCAGACCATGCCCCGAATAGCCTGTCAGCTGTTTGAAAAACAAATTTCTGAGATGTCCATTGAAAGCAGGGAAAACTTCCCCGTATGTCAGTACAGCAGTTCAAGTAAACTGATTAAGGGAATATACTCAGGCGTTGAGGAATATAAAAAGAATTGCGGTAACTCCCTGGAATTCTGCGTGTATCACCGTGAAGACGGCAGATACTTTGTCTTTTACTGTTGGAATATTTTCTCGACAATAACATTTGTTCAGGAATGTCTAAAACGTTTTGGAAACCACGGTGATAAAATGGTTTTAATCTACAGGGATAAGGAAGAACGTAAAGATGAAGACATCGCCAATGCACAGAACTCTGATGAAGACATGAAGATTCAGGGAGATAAGTTCAACAATCCTTATTCCGAGATGCTCATTAAATCCCATAACATAATTTTCCGCGGAGCTCCGGGAACCGGTAAGTCATATTTAGCCAAGGAAATTGCTGCAGACATTATAAGTAACGGTTATTATGACAGTTTGGCAGACCTTTCGGATGAACAAAAAACTCAGGTTGAATTTGTTCAGTTTCATCCAAATTACGATTATTCTGACTTCGTTGAAGGCTTGCGTCCTAAGGTTAATGATGACGGTTCAATGGGCTTTGAACTGCAGGACGGCATTTTTAAAAAATTCGTAAACCGTGCCAGAAAGAATTATGAAGATTCCCTTAAATCCCATGAAATAATTGAAAAGGAATTATCAGTTAACGAAGCCATGCAGGAGTTCTTTTCAAATATTGAACTCGGTAATAATAAATTCAAAACTGTTACCGGTAATGAATTCTGCATAACCAGTGTAGACGATGTGCATATAAATATTTCCATCCCGGGTAACGAAAACGTCAAGAGAATTATTTTAAGCGTTGATAATATCCGCAAAATGCTCGAATCTGACGTTAAGTTTACTAAGGTGAAGGATTTAAGGGCATTCTTCGGTCAGAGCTTCGGCACTCAGCAGAATTCATATGAATTTGGGCTCAATCATTAATTTTATGTGATCGCTGATTCCTGATGTACTTCTTCCTACTCGCATCTATGACTTTCAGGAAAAAGTATTCGTCATCCGGATAACCGTAACCATGTCGTCTTATGGTCTTGATCTTCTGGTTGATTCCTTCAATTTTACCAGAGGATATTTTATAGGTGGCATGGGCAATGATTCCCTCAAAATGATTATTGAGAAGTTGACTGAACCAGATGAAATGCTCATTGTTTGTCGCCTGACAGATTTCCATTATGTTGCCGATTTCTATAGCCATTTTTGTT
>NZ_JBGULU010000194.1:0-9785 GCF_045116495.1 Methanobrevibacter sp.
AAAACCATAAAAAACACAACCAAAAAGTTAATTAACTCTAATAATAGATTGTACTTCCTAGTATATAAAATTAAAGGATAATAAAATAAGAAAAAAAATTTAAACACAAAAATTATGAGTCAGCCTCTTTCTTACAAAAAAAAGGATGGTTAGGTTGTGACTATGATGAAGAATGGGGCAAAGGGCCAAAAAACTTTTTAAGAAGATTATTTGATAAAAATTATGGAGATTATAAAAATTTTTTCAATGATATTCTTGAACCATTATTTTATCAAGGTTTTTGCGAACCTGTAATGGATTACCATTTTTCTCAATTTAAATTTAAGGTTCCATTCCTTAATGGAGGATTATTTGAACCTATGAATAATTATGACTGGATTAGAACAGATTTAACCCTCGAAGATTCTATATTTAAAGAAATATTAGATACTTTTGATAAATTTAATTTCACAATTAAAGAGGATGAACCATTAGAAAAAGAAGTAGCTGTTGATCCTGAAATGCTAGGCAAAGTATTTGAGAATTTACTTGAAGTGAAAGATAGAAAATCAATGGGTGCTTTTTATACTCCTCGTAATATTGTCCACCAAATGTGTCAAGAAAGTTTAATTTCATATTTAAATAACAATTTGGATATACCAAAAGAAGATATATCCACATTCATTAAAAAAGGTGATAATGCAGTCAATTCCATTATTAGGGTTAATGAAGAAAAGAAAAAATATAATGGGCACCAATATTCTAAAATTCTTTTACCAGAATCTATCATGTCTAACTCAAAAGAAATTGATAAATTACTTGAAAATGTAAAAATTATTGACCCTGCTGTTGGTTCAGGTGCATTTCCTGTAGGTATGATGAATGAAATTGTAAAAGCTAGACAAATATTATTGTTATTATCAAGTTGGGACGATATTAATTTTTATGAACTTAAAAAAGACACTATTGAAAAGTCTTTATATTGTATTGATATAGATTATTCTGCAACAGAAATAACAAAATTAAGATTTTGGTTATCTTTAGTTGTTGATGAAGATAGTATTGATTCTATAAGACCATTACCTAATCTAGATAATCATGTAATCTGTGGTAATTCATTAGTTGATTCTTTTAAAGGTATAAAACTTTTTGATGAAGATTTAATTAATGCTAATGTTCAAACAACTTTAACAACCAAAAATTCTGAAATCGAATTTCTAAAATTAGAAAAGAAAAAACAAGAATATTTTAATGAAAAAAGTCCTTTAGATAAAATTAGACTCAAATCTGAAATTGAAAATATTAAATGGAATTTTATTTTTGAAACTCTGAAAGAATCTGGCAATAAAGAAAAAATTGAAGAAATTTCTGAATTTAGAGAGGTAAATTCTAAACCATTTACATTATGGGAATTAGAATTCTCTGAAATTTTCCCAAAGGATAATTATGGCTTTGATATTGTAATTGGTAATCCTCCATATGTATCTTGGTCCGAAATTGACGATAGAGAAATTTTTGAAGATGGGCATTACCTTGATTTAAAATATAAATGCAGACCAAATCATAAAGATGCTCAACCAAATTTGTACATGTTCTTTTTAGTTAAATCATTGCATTCTCTAAAAAATAATGGTTGTTTGTCCTTTATTATTCCTCAAGAATGGTTATATGTTGTTAATGATTTCAGAGATTACTTTTTAGATAATACTGGAAACATTAGTATTTTTAAATTCCACCCTGAATATAAAGTTTTTAAAAATGATTATGAAGAAATTGGGACAAATTCTTTAATTTTATTATTTGAAAAAAACAATGGTGATGAGTTTCTTTTATGCGAACTGGATGAACATGAAGATAACAGGGTGAACTCATTTTTAGATAAATATAGTATGTTCCCAAGTAATATTTATAATTTCAATGATTATAATGTAAAAATTAAATCACTTTCAAAAAAATTATTATATGATACTCGTTGGCAATTTTATCATTATATTGTGGAAAATATTTTATCTAATGTAGATGATAATTTCATATTTTTAAATAACAAATCATTTTTTAATGTATTTGGAGGATTTCAACCTAATGTTGATTTATCAAAACAATTTATTATTAAAAAAGGAGATATTAACAGATTAAATAAATTAGAAAAAGATTGTGTATTCCCATGTATCTACAAAGCATCAAATATTCAGCAATACTATCTTAAAGAAGAGGGGGATTACTGGATCATTGTGAATAAATTATTTAAGAATGAAGAAGATTTCAAAACAGATTGCCCTAATTTATTCAATTATCTTTACCCTAAACTAGATACTTCAAAAAAGAAATGGTGGGAATTCCCAAATCCTCGTAATTTGGATAAATATAAATCTTCAAATGAAAAATTATTATCCCCACGTACTGCTTCAATTAATAGTTTTGCTTATGATAATAGCAAACATATTATAAAAGGAACTAATACTGCAATTATCTCTAAAAAAATGAATTTAAAATATGTGTTAGGCATTTTGAATTCGTCACTAGCCAGTTTTTATTATAAAGAATATGGTTTCTCATATCACGGATCTAGTATGAAATATGAGCCTGCAAACATTAATTCCTTTATGATTCCTATTAAAAAAGCAGATTTAGATGTCGAAAAAGAGATAGTTAATTTAGTAGATAGTATCTTAACAAAAAGAATAAATGACGAAGACACAACTGAAGAAACTAAGAAAATAGATTCAATTGTATATCAATTGTATGGTTTAACAGACGAAGAAATAACACTTATTGAAACAAGTATTTAAAAATATTATTTAGTGTAATAAAAAGAATGAAGGGGAAAAATATATGGTTGTTCCAAAATATCATGAATTAATGTTGCCAATTCTTGAATTTTCAAAGGACGGTACAGAAAAAAGCGCTAAAGAAACTAGAGAATATTTAGAAGATTATTTTAATTTATCAGATGAGGATAGGAATGAAAAAATATCTTCTGGACAGTTAAGGATGTCAAATCGTACGGGTTGGGCTAGATCAACATTAAAAAAAGCAGGATTTTTACAGAGCACTGAATATGCCCATCTTAAAATTACAGAATTGGGTTTGGAAGTTTTAAGTCAAAACCATGAAAGATTGACTCGGCCAATTATTTTTAGTATCCTAAAAGAAAAATCAAATGATAATAAAGAATATAAAGAACTTTTTGAGAATTTCAAAACATTTATTCACAAAACCGATGATTCTACTGAAACAAATGTTGAACCCGGTAATGATGGTGAAGATTTATCTCCTCAAGAAATTATTCAAAACCAAATCGATATTATTAATAACCAATTAGCAGATGAGTTATATGAAACAATAATGAATAATTCACCAAGATTTTTTGAAGATTTGGTTGTTAAATTATTAATTAAAATGGGTTATGGTGGATTAGATGAAAAATCTGGACATGTAACCAAATATACAAACGATGGTGGAATAGATGGAATAATTGATGAAGATGTTTTAGGATTAAGTCAAATTCATATCCAAGCAAAAAGACACAAAAAAGAAAATAAAATTTCTAATGAAACTATGAAAAATTTTGCATGGACTGTTGAACATAATAATCCTAAAGGAGTATTTATAACAACATCTTCTTTTACTAAAGGAGCTATTGATGTTGCTAATGAATCTTCAGCTAAAATTATTTTAATAGATGGTGAAAAATTAACAAAATTAATGATTGAATATGGATTAGGAGTTTCCACAGAACACAATTTCTCAATTAAAAAAATTGATAGAGATTTCTTTGAAGAGGAATAAAGAATATTATTTTAGTTTAAGAAATAATAATGATTTTAATATAATTAATGGAAAAATAGTTTTTAGAATTCTGTCTAAAAATACTACAAATATAATCTAAAAATGGTGAGAAGACAAATGGTTAAAATAAATTTATCAACATATAATATCATACTTTTGAACACACAAATCAATGAACACGTGATTTTAGATAAAATAAATTATGGTTCATTACAACCAGATTCACAACCTAAATCAATAATGGAATTATTATTCAAATTTTTAAGTGATAACAAAGAAGGTTCTAATTTTATTAAAGATAATAAAGTATTGTACATTAAAGATTTTAATGTAGATAATAAGAATATATTTTTTGGAGAATTTTTATATGGAACGTCAGGTGCAGAATATCCTGTGAGAAATATTAATGAGAATACCGAAGAATTAACTATTACCAAAGATCAATCAATTTTAACTCCATATTACTTTTATATAGAAATTCCAAAAAATAGTAAGCAAGGATTACTAATTCTAGAAAGTAAAGGTACTGATGGTATTAAAACTCTTTTTGAAGAATGGTTTAGAACATTCATAACTGAACAGTCAAATACTAATCTAAAATTAGAATTAAAATCTTTTTTACCTGAAAAAATAATTAATACTTATCTCAATCAAGGAGTTTTAAAAAGAATTCGTTTTTTATCAAATACTCTTCCTGTTGATGAATTAGATATATTGGATGGATATGAACCCGAAGAAGGATATGTAGAATTGAAAATTCAAATCAATAAAGATAATCGAAAGCCAATTATTGAAAAAATAAAAAAATTAATTAAAAATAAATCTGAAGAATCTAAAGAATATAATGACATTATTGGAAATAATTTAGAAACAGAAGATATAAAATTAGAAATTGATTTAAATGGTTCTGAAAGAACATTCACTATTAATAAGCTTGAAAATGCGGTTCCAGCTAGAGATATTACAGATGAACTAGATGATGGTGATGATGGTCATAGAACATTTGAGTCAATACATAAAAAAGGTAAAGAATATGCAGATGATATTTTTAGGGCTCCAAACTAATTTTCCAGATGATATTTAATTAAAACAAAACCAAATTTCAACACTCTAAATATCACTAAAAAGAATAATGACATTAAAAAAATAATGATGAAATTAAATAACATCTTAATCCAGAATATCAAATCAATCGGTAATAAAAATAGCAAATTTTTATGCAATAATGCAGCCAATAAAAGAATTATAACTAATGCTATTGTAACTAAAATTTCAAAGGAAATTGTAACATGATATTCAATTAAAAAATTTTTAATATTCCACTCCACTCTATTAATTTCTGTTGGTTTGGCATCACTATCTTTTAAATTAAATGAAAGCAACATTAAATTTAATAAAAAACCTATGAAGATAGATAATGATACTAATAAGATATTAACTAATTCCATGTTAAAATTCACAAAAAATATTAAGATACATGAAATAACTAAAGGAATACCAATTATTTTACCCTTATCATTTTTATGAAATTTAAAAAAATCCCTAATAACAAATCTTGGAGAAAATTTAGATTTCATATTATCACCAACATCATAATTTTTAGAACATATAATATAAATCTTTTATTTGTTTAAATTAAACTCCTAATTTAAATTTAATTTAAAATTTACTCTATGAATATAACCAAAAGCATGCAATATTAGCTATTCTAAATTTTTAACTAAAACATCACCTTTATCAGTTAATCTATACAGTCTACCTTTTCTAACTTCCGGATTAATGCATTCAACAAGTTCATGCGCCTTCAATTCTGATAGAACTTTTGAGATATGATTTGGCCTAATCTTTGAATCCTTAGCAATGGCCGTTGGTATTTTAACATCACCATCTAAAGACTTCATTACTTTAGTCCTATATTGTGATATTTTCACATAGCTGATTTCCGTTAACATTTCATCTGACAATTCCATACTATCACTTATGAACTTCTAACAAAATAAATTGTATCATTATCATAGCTGCTTAATGCATCATATGCTGATTGTGTCATGAAGCGGAATTTTCCAAAGACTCCATAATCAACTCCCATGTATACTGGCCCTGTTGATTTTGCCAGATACATCTGTATTCCTCCGGAATGCTTCAATGGAATTACACTGTACGGGTCAAGACTTTCGCTATCCCATGAACTTCCGTTATACTCTTTAATGGCCATGACAGAACTGGTAACAATAGCTACACGATAACCTGCACTAACACCTGTGGGCAGTGTATTTGTAGTCAATATCTCATCAACAGGCAGTTTCCATCCGGCTTCCTCATCACTGCCAACACCTGTAGCTCCTGTATCGCCAGTATCTCCTTTAGGCCCAGTTGAACCTGTTGCACCGGTAGCACCTGTTGGCCCTGTGTTTCCGGTATCACCTTTAACACCTTGGGGTCCGGTATCTCCAGTATCACCTTTGTCTCCTTTTATGGTTCCTACATTTTCCCAAGCATTATCAAGCCAGACATAAAGGGAACCGTTTACCAAATAGCTATCGCCGTCATTACCTGTTGGATGTGCATTTATCAGTTCCTGGTAAGTATTATACGAACCTTTAATAGTAGTACCCACACCAGTAGCTCCGGTGTCGCCAGTCGCCCCGGCCGGTCCAGTATCTCCAGCAGGTCCTGTGTCTCCAGTATCTCCCTTAGCTCCAGTTTCTCCTTTCTCTCCAGTTGCTCCAGTCTCGCCTTTGTTTCCTGTATCACCTTTCGCACCAGTATCGCCCTTATCTCCTTTTTCACCTGTATCACCTTTAGGTCCTGCCGGTCCGGTATCCCCGGTTTCGCCTTTCAAACTAGCTAATTGTTCCGGCGTAAAATCATCATATGTGAATGCATCACCGGTATCGCCTTTTTCTCCCACTACTCTTCCGATTGCAATCCATTCTGTATCGGCCATTTTTATTCCTCCTCATATGTCCATGGTTCAATATTTACACTTTCCCATTGAATGTGTCCTCCGGCATCATAAATCATTATTGCCGGATAGAAAGTATCGAATGTTATCTTATCGCTTATGTCTGCTTCATATGTGAAATCATTTGTACTTCCGTGTCTTATTGTTGCTTTAACATATCCGTTATCATAATACAAGTCAAAATAATACTGTTGTGAATCCAAAGTCAATTGTCCGGTTGCCACATTAACATCCCTTACTACATGATCGGATGTTGAATATTTCAGTCCTTTCTTGCTGGGATATGCTCCAAGTTCCAGAATCTTTGTATCCCTGTAATGGCTTAATGATTTTGAATTGACCAGTGCTATTGCATCTCCCCAGCCCTGATTGCTGTCCTTTTTCTGGTACAATCCGACTGAAATATGTATTCCATTGCTTCCGCCAATACCATTAGAGTATACTTTAGGTATTGCCATTACAACATTTCCGCTTCCTACATCTTTGGTTAGATTATACACTTCAGTATAATCCACACTACTAATATTGAAAGTGTGTGAAATGTCTGATGGATATTTGATAATGTCATAGCTTCCGGTATTGTAATCCCATGCATTGTCTTCAAAGCTTGCAAACGGAACGCATGTATAGTTAATGTCAATAGCTGCTTTTCTTCCGACTTTACTGACTACTGTTCCTGTTGCATCCTGAACATATGGCACAGTAACGGCGGACTTTCCATTGGAATCTGTTCTAACAACACTGTGAACTCCATTAATCCACCAGTCGACAGGAACTCCTGAATCCTGTAATGTTACGCTGTATTCAAATCCGCCTGGTGTGATTGTATCTGATTTTACAGTGCTTACTATAGCTACTCCAAACATCAGCATGAGTCTTTCTGCAAGTTCAAATATTGTGAGAGTATTATCCCACCAGATATTATATTCAGTTAATTTATTCCTTAACTTGGTTCTGACAGCTCCAAGCCTTGTGTTTTCCAAAATGACATTGCTTGCTATACTCACATTTAACACCTCATAATTCCGGTTCATAATATATCTTAGTTCCTTTTGTCAGGCATGTTGTATGACTGTTTGATTTGTAGCCGTCTGATCCGTATGCTCCAAAGACTATCTCATCCGAATTCCACACATCACCAGGATCAAATGTTCCGGAAATCAGAACATTACCGTTTGTGTCCTTGAACAGGTATGACAAATAATAGTCATCCGTTTTTTCAAGCACCATTGTACCTCCGGCAAATGCATGATTAGAATCCCGTACCTTGTCCTTTGTTACTCCCCAGCCGTTATCCAATGAGAAAATTCCAGGGTATCCTCCAATAGAACCTATAAATACTCCGGTGTATCCGTCCTGGTTATAATCTTTGATTAAACCTGATTTGCTGTAGTTTGCATCTACCATGAATCCGATTCCCATCAGTCCGTTCCATCCATCAGTTATTTTGAACTGTGATTCGATTTTCCATCCTTCACAGTCTCCATAATAATATGTTCCTGGTGTTGTGTTGAATTTGCCGAATGTAGCCGTATAATACCAGCCGTTCTCCTCGAACTGGTCTTGAGTAGTATCATTTGTATAGGTAACATGATAATTTCCATTACTGGCACCTGACCATGCTGCAGCGCTGATATTGGCCATCTTGTATAATGTTCCAAGTTTTCCTGCAGTCTGCGGATTGACATTAACGTCTGTCTGAAATATCGGGAGAATCTCATACCTGTCAATCAGCTGATTAATTGTGTCGGATTGGCTATAGCTGATTCCGGCATTTGTCAAACCTGTCCTTAGATTACTTCTTAATGTTGTCAATCTGGAGTTCATTGTCTGTTCATTGGCCAGAATCTGTGAAAAGTCTGGAGGTGTAAAAGTCATGTTAATCAGCTCCCCAGCAGGTTAAGATTTGATGTTTGTGTGGATGTTATTGTTCCAATACTAGTCTGCAGGTTTTCAATAGCTGTAGCTACCGGTGCATTCTTAATGGCATTTGTTGTATCTGTTGTATCCAGTGAGCTTGCAAGATTAACCGGTCCGGTTGCACCAGTATCTCCAGTATCTCCCTTAGCACCGGTATCACCAGTATCACCTTTTTCACCTGTATCTCCGGTGTCTCCCTTAGGGCCTGTTTCACCGGTTGATCCAGTATCCCCAGTATCCCCTTTGGCTCCTGTTTCACCTGTGGAGCCAGTAGCCCCTGTAGCTCCAGTATCGCCTTTGGGACCAGTTATATCATCAAAATATAAAGTGACCTCTGTGTTTGCACCGGAAAATATTATCTGCCTGTGTGCTGAGTCTTTATATACATCAATACTTTCACCATCATCTCCGGTATCTCCTTTCGCACCAGTATCGCCAGTATTACCTTTTGGACCTGTTTCTCCAGTATCTCCTTTCTCGCCTGTTGCTCCCGTATCGCCAGTATCTCCCTTTGAACCGGTAGCTCCAGTTTCACCGGCTGCACCTGTATCTCCAGTATCGCCTTTAGGTCCTGCCGGTCCGGTGTCACCTGTGTCACCTTTCGCACCAGTATCGCCAGCACTTCCGCTAGCTAATTTAAAACAATTAATATATTTGTATTCGTCAGAATCTTCTACTGGATGCAAGGCCAAGTATTCACCTGAAGTATCTTTAACAGCACCGTTTTCACCTAATGCAATATTGTCAGCTGGTGAAATATCTGTTATGCCGCTGGCTAGTTTGAGCCTGTATAGTTGTCCTAACACTAACACACTAGCTTTTCTTTGGCCGTTATCCATTACTGTTGGGTCATTAACGACAATACCGATTGGTATTTCATCATTACCGCCTGTATATTTCTTTACCATTTCTTTTCCGATTTCTGATTTGTCTGAGATTGTAACAGCATCTTCAGGATATAATTTGTTTGTATAGTCATAGCCTATGCTTTGGCCTGTTTCTGTAACGACATCTTTTGATGTTACATCTCCATCATCGAGTAAAAATGTTGTGACTTCTTTTCTTTGTTCCAATAAAACTATTTGGTCTTGCATTAAACACTCACCTCATATATGTGATTGCCTTTAACGTC
>NZ_JBGULU010000195.1:0-8067 GCF_045116495.1 Methanobrevibacter sp.
AGTTTTTCTCAAAACTTCTCATTTTCTTTTATTTTTATTATTTTTTTTAATTTAAAGAGTTATTATTTGTTTATTTTTTAAAATAAGAGTTATTATTAAGTTACTGTAAAAATTTTTATTTCTAGAAATTTTCAGAAAACGGTGTTAAAATGAAAAGAAACCCAATTGACCAATTTATGAAAGAACCTGATAATAAGGCAAGAGTATTCAGGTGGATGACTTATGCAATGATTGCTACTACTTTTATGATAACAATTGGGGTAATTTTGTTTATCATTCATCTACTTGGTGTTTTTTAGCCTGGCGATTTACTATTTCACTGGCTGATTCTACTTTTTTATATAATTTTTCAAAATCTTCATCTTTGTCTATTATTGTAAGCAAAGGTTCTGATTTTTCGGTAATTGATCCGATGTGCGGCAGGTCATAGATGTTGTCCAAACCTATGTTCGGGTATTTCATTCTTGTTGGGGAATAAATGATTTTTTTATATGCATAATATTTTGGTTTTGGCATTTCCATAATCTCTCCCATGCATGCCCTGATGTGGGCCTCAAGCATATTTATTCCAAGTGAAAGCTCCACACATTCAAATGTGCCCTGAAGACGGGGATTGATTTCAATGACATATAACCCTTTTTCATTTAGGATATAGTCAACACCATTGGAACCTCTTAAATTGAATTTGTGTGCCAATTTTTGAGATGTATCATTCATGGTTTCATTAATTTTATCCGTATCATTAACATCCGCCATTATTGAGCTGGAAGTTAGGGGCAGAATGTTGCCGATATATATGAAACTGTCTCTTCCGAAATCATGTTCGGTCAATAGTCTTGTGTTGATTATGGTTTTTGCATCATTTTTTGTTGCAAGCAGTGATGAACTTAAGCTGATTCCATCCACATATTCCTGCAAAATAAATTCACCATCATTTAATTGAATATTGCTATCATTATCTAAAAGATTTATATCATACCCTCCACTTCCTTGAAGGGGTTTTAAAATAAATTGAATGTCTTCATAATTTTTATTTATTTCCAAAGCTTCACCTATATCACTTACACTAAAAGTCAAAGGAGTTAGAAATTCATCTTCAATCTCTTTGTAAAATCCATATTTGTTTTCAATATTTTCAACATTCACAGTCCCCAAAATCTTTTTTTTATCTTTTTTTGAAAAATCGGATGGGGATATTCCTGATATCGGGATGATGTAGTCAACTTCATCAATGTAGTCTCGGGATATTTCCAAAATTGTCTTGCTGTTAAACTGATCTTCAAAAATCCCGCAGCTTTTATCTTCGCTTTCATTTAAAATGATTTTCTGATTTTTAATCTGTGGCGTGTCTGAAGTTGAAAAATAGCTGGTTGAAAATATTTCATAATCTAGTTTTAGTGCACTGTTAAGCATACTTCTTGTATCAATTCCAATAAGTAATAGCTTTTCCATAAAATATCAATAAAAATAGTTAGTTAATGAATAGTCCCGAGCGGAGTCGAACCGCCGTCTCCGGGTCCAAAGCCTAGAAGGATTACCACTACCCCACGGGACTATTTTCGTTGTACATATACAACAATATAATATATAATTCAAGTAGTATTTAAAGCTATCGGTTATTTGATAATTTTTGATAAAATAAGCATTTTTCGTGCCACCTACAATTAAAACAGATTTCAGATACACTTTCTTTTGAATTGAAAAGTTCATCAATTTTTTCAAATAATTCCTGCGCATCATATTCTTTTTCAATGTCAAGTTTTTTCAGCACTTCATTGTCCATTCTGATGATTCTGCTGTTTTCTGCCTCATCCACACAGAGACCATTTTTTAAATTTGGACAGGCCCTGCAGATGTCGTCCGGTGAATTTGTAAGTGTAACGGTGGCATTTTCAGATTTTCTCATGGCATTGACTTCTGTCATATTTTCGGTAAAGCTTTCATCATAGCCATAGCCCTGAAAACCTTTAAGACATAAAAGATGGTGTCCTCTTAAATGAAGTTTCATTCAAATCAAAAAAAGTAAAAAATAAAGGTTTTAAAACCTTTTTAGTTTTTTGGTAAAAATACTTTAGATACTGAAGCGGCACCTAAGATTTTTACAATGTCTCCAAGAATAAATGGTACAAGACCCATCATCAGCAAATCAACAATACCTATTGCTGTACTCTGGGTTAAGCTAAACCATAATGCGAGACCGGCAAGTCCTGGAATGTAGATCAATGCAAAGTTTGCAATTCCAATAACCAGCGCCATTCTTGTAAAATTACGTGCTTTAGCATATTTTTCAGTAATTAATCCTATAAAGTATGATGCAATTACAAATCCGATAAGGAATCCGCCAGTGGATCCTAATAATATGTCAAGGCCTCCGGTCATTCCTCCAAACCAAGGAATAAATGCAACACCTAAAACGACATAAAAGATTTGGCTTAAACATCCATATTTTTTACCTAAGAATAAACCAGAACATAATACTGCGAATGTCTGTGCAGTTATAGGAACTGGAGTCCATGGGAGTGGAATAATGATTTGAGCCATTATACCAGTAAAACACGCCATAAGTAATGACATAAGTACCTTAGTTGCAGTACTAGCTTCCTGGATTCTTTCAAAAACGTTTTTTCTAGTACTGTAATAGTTATCTAAATTGATATTCATTTTTTACCTCCAATTTCCGAATTCTATATGATATTTGTTCACTATATTATTTAGTTTTATGGTTTTGAAAAAAAATATGAATGAGAATGTAGTATTCTCATTTAGTCAATAGTAATTAATTGTATATTGTTTGGTTTTTTAACAATATTTACTGAATTGAATGCGACTAATTTTTTAATTCCTTTCTGTGATGCAACGTCAACCAGTCTTTGGCTTATTACACCATCAAAGATAACGGTATCTGCAGTTCCATCTATGTTTTTGATTTCTTCATAGATTTCTTCCACTTCAACCTCTTTAGTCATATTCAATGCTTCATCTAAAATAGCTCCGCAGCCGGTGCCTTCGAATTCTTTTAACATATCTTTCAATAGGCTTAATTCGTCATCTTCGATTTCAGGCTCTTCAACGCGTGGTTGTTCACGTTGGGAGAATTTCTGTTTCTTATTGCGTCTGTCGGATCTTCTGTTATTATCTTTTTTACCGTTATTTTCATTGAAAATATTGTTGGTTGCTAGGAATTGTGCTGTAGGAACTTTATTTCTAAGAGCAATCAAAGCTTCGTCTTTTTCCAAGTCCTCCACTTCTTTTCCTTTTGGAGCACGGGTAATATAGTCAACATCACCGATTTGTAAAAGTTCTTTTAGGATAAGTTCTCCACCTCTGTCTCCATCAACAAATGCTGTGGTGGTTCTTTTTTTACTGAGTTCTCCAATGGATTGAGGAACACTAACTCCTTCAACAGCTACAGTATTTTTAATTCCATATTTAAGTAAGTTTAAAACATCGCTACGTCCTTCAACAACAATGATTGCATCTGATGTGTGTATGCTAGGACCTGCAGGTAAGCGGTCATCTCCGTATTCGGATATTTCATGAACACGCATTGCTTCCCTTACCTCTTCAATCATTTTCATGCTTTCAGGACCAACGCTTTCAACCATGTTTTTATAGATTTCTTTAGCACGGTTTACAACCTGTTCTCTTTTAACGGCCCTTACGTCTTCAACTTTTAAAGTTTGAATTTCAGCTTCACAAGGTCCAACACGATTGATGGTTTCAAGAGATGCTGCGAGTATGGCGGTTTCAACTCTATCTAAACTTGATGGAATAACGATTTCACCTTTAGCCCTTCCGCTGTTGGAATGGATGTTTACTTGAATTCTTCCGATTCTTCCGGTACGCTGAAGTTCTCTTAAGTCTAAATCGTTACTGAGCAAACCTTCGGTCTGTCCAAATACTGCACCTACAACATCAGGTTTTTCAACAATTCCATTGGCTGTAATTTGAGCATGGATTAAGTATTTTGTTGTTGTTAATTCTTCACCTTTTCCCATTTTTAAGCCTCCTAAGCTTATTAATCGGGATAATTTATGTATATCTAAAAATTAATGATATTTTTAGGTAAATAATTGTGCATAAATTATACGATAAACTTTTATTTGTTTTGGTCTGAGACCTTATATACACTAAAAAAGAGTTAATACATGTGGAAGAGAGTGTTTCTATTAAGGTTTTACCATTATATGTCTAACTAAATTACTAATATTTATAATTTAAAAACTTTTTAACCGTTATTTTCCTTAATAATAGCTTTTCTCCTGTCTTTTGATTAAATAATAATTATAATGAATGAATATGTAATAAACTCTATGAGTATATAATAATGTTAAGTATTTTTTGAATACTACAATTATTAATTTAGATAAACTAATATATAAACTGTGCCATATGATTTGAAAGTATTTTAATAAGGTGGTATAAAAGTATTATACAATTATAATTGGTGATGAGTTTATGTCATTTGGTCCAAAAGATGTTTTAAATAGGAATAAAAATTTAAGCAAACGTGTTGATGTTGATAAAATTAATTTGGAAAACGTTACTGTTGACGATTTGAGATTTGACGGTAAAAATTATTCACGATACATAAATTTACAATCTTTGCTTGAAAATGTTTCCTCATGTCAGATTTCAGATGCGTATAATGCAATATCTAAAAGATCAGGCACTATTCAATCAATAAAACCGATTAACAATCAGAAGGTTTGGGGAAGCATATACACTGCCGAAACCGACTGTGATGATTGGGGAACATCTGCACTGGCCATTGATGGGGCTGGTGAAGGTGATATTCTATTTTTCAAAGTTCATGGTGAAGATAAAGCTATTTGGGGCGAACTTGCTTCAAGTTGCGCTAGAGACAATGGGATTAAGGCCACTGTCATTTACGGTTCCGCCCGTGATTTGGATGCCCTTTTATATATGGATTTCCCTGTTTATGCATGCAATTTCTGTCCGAATGCAGGATCCGCCTTAGGCCTGGGAAGTCTGAATGAGCCGATTGAAATTGAAGGCATGAAAATCAGTCCCGGCGACTTTTTGTTTGGTGATGAATCAGGTATTGTTGTCATACCTCAGGAACTATTCGGCCAGGTAATGGCTCAGACATTACTTGTTAAAATAAAGGAATCCGGCATTATCAGTGACATATCAGATGGTAAGACATTAGCTGAAATTGTCGGACTCAAATAGAAAAACTTTTAAATAGAAATAAATATTTATATATAAATATATCGATAGGTTTATATATAACCTATTTCTAACTATATATGTGATACAGATTTGATTTTAAGTTTGATTTTATGAAATTTTTAGGAAACAGTTTGCACGTAGCAAACTCTGGAAAATTAATAGCGCGATCTGATAAGACACCCTCACCAGGTGCAATTGTTTATGACAGTAAAAAGAAGAAAATAGGTAAGGTCGGCTATGTATTCGGGCCAACAAAGAAGCCCTATATTTCTATTCGCCTATTTAGGTCTGCTAATAGAGATGAAATTGCGAAAAACAGCGGTGAAAAACTATTTGTATCGAAACCGAAATCCAAAAAGTCTAGAAAAAGGAGGATGAAACCACGACACAAAAAGTAGAAGAAATGCCAAAAAGAGGACGTAAAAGACAAAGACAATCTAAAGCACAGGAAGATGCATATGCTCAAGACAAACAAACTACCTGTCCTGAATGTGGTTCTACTGAACTAATCGGTGACTACGAAAGAGCAGAAGTGGTATGTGCACGTTGCGGATTAGTAATTGATGAAAATCTTGTCGACATGGGTCCTGAATGGAGGGCATTTGACCACGAACAAAGAGATAAACGTACAAGAGTAGGTGCTCCAATTACATACACCATTCACGATAAAGGTTTAAGTACAATGATCGATTGGAGAAATAAAGATATTTACGGTCGTGATATTCCTGCAAGAAACAGGGCTCAATGGTACAGATTGAGAAAATGGCAAAGAAAAATCAGAATTTCCGGTGCAACCGAAAGAAACTTGGCATTTGCATTAAGTGAGCTTGACCGTGACTCCTCAAGATTAGGTCTTCCAAGAAGCGTAAGGGAAGCTGCATCTGTTGTCTACAGAAGTGCAGTTGAAAATAAGCTCATCCGTGGAAGAAGTATTGAAGGGGTTGTTGCTGCTTCATTATATGCTGCATGCAGACGTTGTAATGTACCACGTACTCTGGATGAAATCGCTGAAGTATCAAGAGTTACCAAAAAGGAAGTAGGTCGTACTTACAGATTCCTGACCCGTGAATTAAACATTAAATTACCTCCAACTTCTCCAGTGGATTATGTTCCAAGATTCGCTTCTGAGCTTGGATTATCTGGTGAAGCACAATCCAAAGCTATTGAAATTATCGAAAAAGCAATGGAAAAAGGTTTAACCTCAGGAAGAGGACCTACCGGTGTAGCGGCCGCAGCATTATATATCGCATCCGTTTTGCTCGGTGAGAGAAAAACACAAAGGGATGTTGCAGACATTGCTGGTGTAACCGAAGTTACTATTCGTAACAGATACAAAGAATTGACTGAACAATTAGAAATGGGCGTAACTTTATAGTACCGGTTGTTCTAAAATGTCAGTGATTAAAAAATCGATTTAGATTAATTGAAGTATTCTAAGCTAATACTTTATTAATCACACTTTTTTTATTTATTTTAACTAAATTATTTAAAATTTTTTTTATAGTCTGATTTTTAACAGATGAAAAACAGTTTGAGATGGGATTTTTATAAAAAAAAGAAATAGATTGTAGATGCAGTTTGCACCTACATTAAATTTTATATTATTCCAAGTTTTTTGGCGGTCTTTTCATCCACTTTTCCGGTAACCTTAAGGGTTTTATCATTTTGGAACTGTTTGACAGCCATTTCGGTATAATCCCAGAATATGCCGTCAACCATCAGGTATCGGCCGTTGTATTCAAGATAGTAGCCGTGGTTTTTCAAAGCACGTTGGATCTTTTTGACAATTGCTTTGTCTTTGCTTCCTTTTGAAACGGTTTTCCAGACAGATTTGACTTTAATGGTCACCTTTTTGGTCACTTTTTTGTAGTATTTGTTTCCTTTGTAGGTTACTGTTGCCTTGAAGGTTCCTTTTTTGGTCAATTTAGTGATTTTGAAGGTGGCCTTGCCTTTGCTGTTTGTTGTGGCATTGTATGTTTTGCCTTTTACTTTCAGGGCGACTTTGGCATTCTTGATTGCCTTACCATTTTTGTCCTTTAAGGTTATTGTGTATTTTTTGGTTTTTGTGGTTGTCTTGAATGTTTTTGTCTTGGCGGTCAGTTTAGGAGTTGCCTTTTTGACTACAACCTTGGAGGTAGTGTTGGATTCAAGATATTTATCATTACCTGCAAATGTTATTTTTGCAGTGTATGTTTTTGGAACCATATTGCTGACTTTTACCTTAATCTGACCATTTTCATCAGTAGTGTAGTTTTTAGCAGTGTTCAGCTCAACAGTAACTGTACTGTTTGCCAATGGATTTCCTTTACTGTCAGTCAGTTTTATGACCAAGTATTTGTTGACCTTGTATGTTGCGGTTACATCTGCTGCGGTAATATTTGTGGAATCCTTGTTTACAGTCACTGTAGAGGTTTTTGAATATGGTTTGTACTTGTCATCACCGGAGTAAGCTATTTCGACGGTGTGATTTCCTGTGTTTAATTCTGGTAATTTAACACTTGCAGTTCCGTTTGTTACAGGTACGGTATCGATAACTTCACCGTCAACATTAACTGTGACATTTCCGGTAGCATCATCAGGCAAGATAACATTCACGGTTGAATTCTCACCGACAGTAATGTTTTCAGGTATTGAAACATTTACATTTGGATCCTCTTTGCTTACAGTTACTGTGACGTTGGTTGAGTTGAGGGTGTACATAATGTCGTCGCCGACAGTCACTGTGATTGTGGCTGTGCCTTCACCTACAGCTACAACATTGCCTTTATTATCAACAGTTACGATAGAAGGATTGCTGGAAGTGAAATTAACAGTTAAATCTTTAGGTTCAGTTGTAGCAACAAGATTAAATGTATCATCAACAAATAAATC
>NZ_JBGULU010000196.1:0-31246 GCF_045116495.1 Methanobrevibacter sp.
AGGAACAGACAGAGACTTCCTAAACATGCACCAATAACCTGTGCAATTATATAATAGACACTGTCAATCAGGGCTATGTTTTTGGTCACAAGCAGTCCAATTGTTACTGCAGGATTCAAGTGTGCACCTGATATCTTTCCGAATACATAAATACATATCATTACAGTCAGACCGAATGCCAAAGCTATGGCAATCCAGTCACCTAATCCTCCTAAAGGTCCAATAGCTGCAGCACCTGGAGTAACGGTATTGGAAATCAATAATGTTACAACCGCTGAACCGGTACCGAAAAATACTAGGAAAAATGTTCCTAAAAGTTCTGCAAAGAATTTTTTTCTTATATTACAAGTCATTTTTATCGCCTATACAGCTTCTCTCCATTGACAGTATTCGTGTTTGTTGTCCACAAGTGAAGCGGCCGCACAGTTTTTACAACCTCTGACAGGAGATCCTGGTGCTTCTTTGTTAAGTGCAATGATATTTGTCATCATAGTTGCTGTAATTGGCTCTGAAGTTAAAAGACATGGATAGTCTGCTAATCTCATAAGTGAAGAGAATCTTACTGTAATTGCACATGCAGGGTAAGTGTATCTTTGTGGATTCATTACAATTTCGCTTTCTAAAATAGGACTTAAGTCAACTGCAAATCCGTTGATTTTTGGCACAAGTTCTCCGCCGGTGCCTGCTCTGAATTTACGGGCTCCGCTGATTGCATTGAATCCTCTGTAAATCATGTCCATGAAGTCACAGTTGTGCAATTCTGCAGCTGCGCCTCTTGTTGGATATTGTTGTACGAAGTTGTGGAATCTTTTAGAGAATAGGTCTACAACCATAGGTGCGTTAAATCCGTCTAATTCTAAAATAAATTCAGTTGCACATGCAGATGAACCAGTTGCTAATTTGAGGACATCAAATTCTGATTTATAATTGTCCAAGTTGGATGTTAATGTGTTTCCTATAACGTCAGCGGTTGCCTGAACAATAGCTAAAGTCACATCATCCTTACACATGTTGTAAGTGGATTGACCGATATGGTGTCCGATATCACCTACACAGTATGCAGGTACGGTTACGATGTTACCATAGTGTACTCCGTCATCCATTGCAGCTTTGACTGCTGAAGTCATTGCCTTTTTATATTTGTTCATATAATCTCTTACATCAAATGAAGAATGATCAGCGTCATCCATTAATGTACCTTGTCCTTCAATAGGGGTTTTGTAAATCATTTGCAATGCTGCAATTTCCTTTTCAGTTGCTTCAGCTGCAGTCGCTCCTGCTTCAATAGCATTTGCAAAAGCATCTCCAATACCATATGAGGTGTTCATACCCCATGATTTTGCAGATAAGATTGCCTGTTTGTGAGCTGCAGGAATGTCAGTTTTTTGCAATATTTGATTTACGACATTACTGGTACTTCCTGGCATCAATGCAAAGTCAACTACACATGTAGGTCCATAAAATCCACCATACCTTCTGATTGATTCTTTTGCAACAAGAGCTTCATTATCAGCAATAGCTTGAATAAATTTATCTAAACTGTCAGCGAAATCGCCGTCTTCCTCACATAAAATTTCTAAAACTGGAGGGGTTTGGAAATGTTCAATGAACGGATCATCTTCACATTTCAATGTGTCTGTAATGGAAGATAAAATTTCAAAGTGGTTTTTAACAGATTCCTTGTGCAGGTTAATTACGGATTCTGCTTGGTTGTCTAATGCTTTCATGCCAGCCACAGCATCAGCATATGGCTTTGCATCAGTGATTTTAAAGTCATTATACCTGTTTTCAGATATAACTGCAACGTCTGCTTTCTGAGCAGCCATTGATTCATTTATCATTTTTTCATATAACTCTCTCATCATTATCACCGATAATAATTGTACTACTAATAGGCTTTAAACAGATATTTAAAGCTATCTATTATAGTTGGTTAAATGTTTATTAGTAAAATATATAAATTTATTGAAAATGATTTAAAAAAATGACTTTCTATAATATAATTTTTTTAAAAAATGAACTGAAAATTAAATAAATTAATGAAAAATAAAATAAAAAATTAGTAAATTTAAATAACATTATTAAAAAAAATTGTTAAAAGTAATAAAAATAGAAGATATTCTATTTTCCTATATCTTCTACTAATTCTTTTGCATAAGGAGTGATGTTTTCATCAAGCATACGCTCCAGGAATTGACCAGTATAAGTTCCGGATTCAGCAATCTCTTCAGGTGTTCCGGTAGCTATGACTTCACCGCCGCCATCTCCACCATCAGGACCCAAATCAATGATGTGGTCTGCTGTTTTGATAACGTCCAGGTTATGTTCAATGACAACTACAGAATTTCCTGCATCAGTCAATCTTGCAAGTACATCTAGCAATCTTTTAATGTCTGCAAAGTGAAGACCTGTTGTCGGTTCGTCGAGAATGTACAAAGTCTTGCCTGTACTGGTTCTTGATAGCTCTTTTGCAAGTTTAATCCTTTGAGCTTCCCCACCTGAAAGTGTTGTTGCAGGTTGGCCGATTTTCATATAGCCCAGACCGACATCATACAATGTCTGGAGCTTTTTGGTGATTTTTGGAATGTGTTCAAAGAATTCCAATGCCTCTTCAACGGTCATTTCCAGGACTTCATATATATTTTTACCTTTGTATCTTATATCCAAAGTCTCTTCGTTGTATCTTTTACCTCCACAAACTTCACATGGAACAAATACATCCGCCAGGAAGTGCATTTCGATTTGAACAATACCGTCACCTGAACAGGCCTCACATCTTCCGCCTTTTACGTTGAATGAGAATCTTCCAGGTTTATATCCTCTTGCTTTTGATTCAGGAGTATTTGCAAACAGATCACGAATGTCAGTGAATACTCCAGTGTATGTTGCAGGATTTGACCTTGGAGTTCTTCCAATCGGTTTTTGATCAATTGCAATAACCTTATCTATGTTTTCCAGTCCTTCAATTTCATCAAATTTGCCTGCAAAAGTGAATTTCTTTGCCAGTTTTCCTTTAGCACCCTTATAAAGAATTTCATTAATCAGACTACTTTTTCCAGAACCGCTCACTCCAGTAACACAACTAAATTTGCCCAAAGGAATTTCAACATCAATATGCTTTAAATTGTTTTGGGCCGCACCTTTGATTGTAATGAACTTGCCGTTTCCTTCACGCCTGGATTTTGGAATGTCAATCTTTTTAACCCTTGAAATGTACTGGCCTGTAATTGAATCAGGATTGTTCATGATATCCAAAGGAGTTCCCTGAGCCACTACCTTACCTCCATGCTCACCGGCACCGGGACCAATGTCTACAACATAATCCGCTGATAAAATGGTCTCTTCATCATGCTCAACAACAACCAATGTATTTCCCAAATCTTTAAGTCTTTTTAAAGCTTCAATTAGCTTCATATTATCCCTTTGGTGAAGACCTATACTTGGCTCGTCCAAAATGTACAATACACCAACAAGTCCTGAACCGATTTGGGTGGCCAATCTGATTCTTTGAGCCTCACCACCGGAAAGTGTACCTGATGATCTTGACATTGACAGGTAATCAAGACCCACTTCAACCAGGAAGCTTAAACGTTCCTTAACCTCTTTTAAAACTTCTTTTGCAATGAAGTTTTCACGTTCTGTAAGTTCCAAATCCTGGAAAAACTGATATGAATCCTTTATTGCCAAGTCACAAACATCAATGATGGATTTTCCGCCGACAGTAACTGCCAATACCTCCGGCCTCAAACGTTTCCCATCACAAACATGGCATTTTCGGTCACTCATAAACTTTGAGATGTATTTTCTGGAATAGTTTGATTTGGTTTCAAGGTATAATCTCTCCATTCTTGGAATGACGCCCTCAAATTTACGGTTGACCATGTAAGACTTGTTTCTTCTCTTAAAAGTGAAAGGTATCTTCTCATTGCAGCCATAAAGAATAGTATTTTGATATTCCTCGTCAAGTTCGTTGAATGGAACGTCCATGCTGAAATTGAAGTGTTTTGATACCGCTTCAAGCATCTGGTAGTAATAGTTTTCCCTTTTGGCGGATTTTGACCATGGGGCAATAGCTCCTTCGTTTAATGTTAATGTAGCATCAGGAACTATCAAATCAGGGTCAATCTCCATTTTGGAACCTATACCGTTACATTCAGGACATGCACCCTGCGGAGCATTGAATGAAAACATTCTGGGAGTCAGCTCTTCAAAATTGATACCGCAGTCAACGCAGGCAAAGTGCTCTGAGTACTTTTTCTCATATTCCTCTTCACCATTGTCAAACAAAACTGTAATTAGGCCTCCTGCAAATTCGGCTGCAGTTTCAAGGGAATCTACTAATCTTCTCTTAAAGTCCACATCACGTCTTATTTTAAGCCTGTCAACTACAACATCAATGCTGTGACGATAGGTTTTAGGCAAATCAATGTCTTCCTCCAAATCCATTATTTCACCATCAACACGGACTCTGACAAAACCCTTGTTTCTCAAGTCTTCCAGAACGTCCTTGTGCTGGCCTTTTTTATCCCTTACAACTGGAGATAGAATTTGGATTTTTAACCCTTCACCTTCTTCAATAATTGCATCTCCAATTTGTCCTATAGTTTGCTGTGAAATCTCCTTCCCACAATTAGGACAGTGTGGAATACCAATTCTTGCATACAGTAATCTCAAATAATCATAAATTTCTGTAATTGTACCTACAGTAGACCTCGGGTTTTCCCTTGTTGTTTTCTGGTCAATTGAAATAGCAGGAGAGAGTCCCTCTATGGATTCCATCTCAGGTTTTTTCATCTGACCCAAAAATTGTCTTGCATAAGCTGAGAGTGATTCGACATATCTACGCTGTCCTTCAGCATAGATTGTATCGAAAGCCAGTGAAGACTTACCTGACCCGCTGATGCCTGTAATTACAATGAATTCATCACGGGGAACACTGACATCGATATCCTGCAGATTGTGCTCACGTGCACCCTTGATGACAATTTGTTTTTTAGAATTTTCAGCCATAATAATCTCCTAAAATTAGTTATATAATATTAGAACAAACTAACTTATAAAGTCTTTCAGAGAGCATTTGGTAAGTATTTTTTAATTACTTTTTCTCTTTAAAACAGCTTGTTAAATTTACCATAATGCAAAATCAACTTTTTCATATGTGACATATTGCACCATCAAATTTTCAAAAATCAGATTTAACAATAACATATAACTTCCATTTCAGGCACATTAATTACATTTTTAGCAATAGTGTTGAATGGTTGGTCTATTTTCTCATTATCTATCAATAATTCAATTAGAAGATTTAAAGATATGCTTGAATTAGTTATAGCAATAGTAATATTAATATTTTCTATATTGTTAAAACAATCTTTTTTAACAGAGAACAAATCACTAATGTCTAAGATTTCTAATGCTACGGGAATACCCTCCTCACTGAAATCCAATATTATACCATCTTCAAGTTCCAATGATTCCCGATATTTATAGTTCTCTTTTATTTTAATAAATATACTGTCAACTTCAATGTCATACGAATATTTTAAATCAAATTTTTTAATTTGGCTCATGTTCGCGAAGCCTCCTTGAACTATTAGCCGTATAGATTGTTTTTAGAGTTATTTCTTGTCTATTAATTATCATTATTATCAAATATATATCTTTTAGATTTTTGATAAGGATGCTCATAAACAACTTTATACGTTCCAGTTTTTGTTTTTCCAACTTGTACTGGTTTTTTATTTAATAATAAATCATAAATCATCCCAATATCATCATTTCTAGTGATATTTGATTCTATGAAATGTCTTGACTCTTTAATTTGAGATTCATCCAAATCCTTCAGAAACAACAACAATTCTTCTAATGTGTAATCAAAAATAGCAACCACCACCAGAATTAATAATACTAATTATACCAAAAGTATTACATATAAATTGCTGAAGTGCTATTATGCGCAAAAACACTGCCGTGAAAAACTATTTGTCAAATCCTTTTAAGGCATAAAGCTTGTTTCTTAAATCGGCAGCCCTTTCAAAGTCAAGTCTTGCAGCTGCATCCTTCATGTCCCTTTCCAGATCCTTAATTAGTAATTGAAGCTCATCTTTAGGCATTTTACTGACATCAGTTCCAATGCCTTTGTATTTCTCATCTTCTTCAGCCAGTTTTTCTTTCAGGGTTCTTTGGGTAGATTTTGGTGTAATTCCATGAACCTCATTGTATTTCATCTGGAGCTTGCGCCTTTTGAGTGTGGTTTCATATGCATTCTTGACAGAATCTGTCATGTCGTCCACATACATTATTACACGGCCGTTTACATTTCTTGCGGCCCTGCCGATAGTCTGTATGAGAGAAGTTTCATTTCTTAAGAAACCTTCCTTGTCAGCATCCAGAATAGCAACTAAAGAGACTTCCGGCAAATCCAGACCTTCCCTTAAAAGGTTTACACCAACTAGGACATCAAATTTACCACGCCTTAAATCATCCACAATATCAATTCGCTCCAATGTGTCGATTTCAGAGTGCATATACCTTACTTTAACGCCTATCCTTGCATAATAATCAGTCAAATCCTCTGCCATCCTTTTTGTCAATGTGGTAACAAGCACCCTTTCATCCTTTTCGGCAGTTTTTCTAACCTCTTCAAGCAAATCTTCAACCTGACCTGTAACTGGTCTTATCAGGACTTCAGGGTCAACCAATCCGGTCGGCCTTATAATCTGTTCAACCACATTTCTTGATCTTGCAAGTTCATATTGTGCAGGTGTTGCAGACACATAAATTACCTGATTTACAGATGATTCAAACTCATCGAATCTCAAAGGACGGTTTTCTTTAGCTGAAGGCAGTCTGAAACCATATTCAACAAGGGTTTCCTTACGTGCACGGTCCCCATTATACATTCCCCTTATTTGCGGAACGGTAACGTGAGATTCATCAATTATTGTTAAGAAGTCATCAGGGAAGTATTTTAAAAGTGAATATGGTTTATCTCCCCAGTTACGACCTGACAGGTGCATGGAGTAGTTTTCTACACCCGGACAGTATCCCATTTCATGAAGCATTTCAATATCAAAACGTGTCCTCTGCTCAAGTCTTTGCGCTTCAAGAAGTTTACCTGTTAGTTTTAGTTCCTCGAGCCTTTCATCCAATTCCTTTGAAATGTTATCTATAGCCCTATCCATTTTGTCCTGGCCCACAACGAAGTGCTTTGCAGGGAAAATCATGTAGCGCTGAAGGGATTCCTGTTTTTTTCCGGTGACTTTATCGATTATGCTGATGGCATCTATTTCATCGCCGAACAGTTCTATTCTTATTGGCGGTGTTCCATGAACAGGATTGATTTCAATAACATCACCCCTGACTCTGAACTGACCTCTGTCAAATTCTATATCGTTTCTTTCATATTGCATGAAAACTAATCGGCGCAATATCTCAGATCTGTCATAAATGTCTCCAACCTGTATGCCGAATGCGAATTCACCGTAATCCTCAGGCGATCCGATACCATAAATGCAACTTACGCTGCTTACGACAATGACATCATCTCTTGAAAGCAATGACTGTGTTGCTGAATGCCTCATTATATCAATATCATCGTTGATTGATGCTTCCTTGTCGATGAAGGTGTCTGTTCGAGGCACATATGCTTCAGGCTGGTAATAGTCATAATAACTGACAAAGTACTCAACTGCATTATCCGGGAAGAATTCCTTGAATTCCTCATACAATTGTGCAGCCAGGGTTTTGTTGTGTGAAATGACTAAAGTAGGTTTTTGGACCTTTTCAATGACATTTGCCATTGTAAAAGTCTTTCCGGAACCTGTGACCCCTAAAAGGGTCTGTTCTTTTATGCCATTTTCTATGCCTTCGGCTAATGAGTTAATGGCTTTTGGTTGGTCACCCAATGGTTTGTAGGGTGACTTCAGTTTAAATTCTTTCATAAATATCTAATTTGGAATTGTAATATTGAAGCTGATATGAGTGTAACTTGGAGAGCAGCAAGGAGTGACCTTCTGGTCTCTTACTACCAATTCTCCATAGCCTTTTAACTCTTTTTCCAAATCTCTCATGACATTTGGAATGACTTCATAATTGTAAACCTTAAGAGAGCCTAGAAATATGGTTTTTGCGGCCATATTCATTACGGAAATGGTTTCAACAACATCCATTTCTGAATATTTTTTTAAAATCTTATTAGATATGTCCACTAATTCACTCTTTATCTGGTCTTTATCCATCTTAATCCCTCAATGCATCTGCAATGGATTTTGCAAGTGATACACGTGAAGTGTCTGAAGATAAACTGTTTGTTCCAATAATCTTATTGGCACCAGCTTCATAGATTCTTGTAGCACCATTATTGGTCAGGATTGGATGTACGCAGCACACATCTATTGATGAAGCTCCATGCTGTTTTAAAATTTTTATTGCATTTACAATAGTTCCACCGGTTGCAATAATATCATCAATGATAATTGCGTGCATTCCTTTTACAGAATCAACATTGACAGTGTTTTCACTTTCACTATCACATCTAACATCTACGATTTTAGTTTCGACTTTATCAGGACCTAATCTGACTTTGGTAAGGTAGGTACAGTCACATCCTATGATTTCAGACATTTCCTGTGCAAATCCGTATGCTCCCTTATCAGGGGCAATGATTAATGGCTTTTCATCACTTTTTTTGAAGTATTTCTTATCGAGATATTCCGCAATAGCAGGCATAGCTGACAAGTTACGGGCAGGAATGTCAAAGAAATTTAAAACACATGCTTCATGAATATTGAATGTTAGAAATTCATCGGCACCTGCAGCCTGAATCAAATCACAAACGATTTTAGCTGAAATGGTTTCACCAGGATTGAAACGTTTTTCCTGTCTTGCATATCCCATATATGGAACCACTACCCTTACTTTTTTGGCACCCAAATCCTTAAGATTGGCCACCATGAACAATAATTCCATAAGGTTTTCATCCTGAGGATAACCAGTAGACTGGATAACAGTCACTTCATCATCAATGACACCATCAATTCTTAAATACCTTTCACCATCTGGAAACTTTTTAGTTTCAACATAACGTAATTCTTCGCCAAGTTCACGTGCAACATGAGCTGCTAAATCTTGAGAAGCTGAACCACCAATAATCACAATATCACCAAAATTTTATATGGAATTATATATGTTTTTGATAATTAAAAAAGTTAAGTATTAATACTTGAATGATATAATAAAAAAAATTATGAGTAAACTAAAAATAATATTGGGAATAATAGCGGTAATTATTATTGCGCTTTTATTATTTACAATGACCAGTCCAATATTAATTCTCGCTGAAGATACTGATGAAGGTGACCCCGGAGTAGATATGGCGGCTAAAATTAGTTTTCCAGGCGGCTTTGAGTGGGTTTATCCTGGAGATTCCTACCATCCGAATGGAGACACACTGCACAACATCCACTTATTTGCACAGGATAATCCTTATGGTGCTGCAAAAGAAATTATGGAGCATACTTATCATTTCACACCACATCTAATCGTTAGTGTGAATCCAGAAGCTGCAGAAAGCATTTTTGGAGCAGGTCTGATTGACAACATTCGTGCAAATGATGCATATCACGGTTATGCCGGAAATGATCAAGTTAGCGGAACCATGGATAGAGGAGATGCAGTCAGTACCGCTATGACAAAAGGTACATTTAATCCTTTAGCAGTTCCAATTCAACTATTAATGGGAAACATAAGCTTACATATAGTCTAAATTTCCCCTTTTTTTCTTATTTATGCATCATCAGATAAAAAGAGAGCCCAACACCCAAAAGTGAAATGATTAACTGAATTATTCCATGTTTTTTAATTTCAGGGTGTTTTGATTGAACCAGATAAAATGGCATGAAAAATCCGAAAAACGTAAACATAGTAAAACTTGAGGCTTTTGAAATAAACCACAGGATAACACCACCCCATGACAAAAATATTGTAACCAGATAAGATATTAACAGATTCCTTTTATTTACTCTTGGCTGCGCTCTATAAACATAGAACTGTTTAGGTTTTGCACCTTCAACAAGAGGAATGCCGCATTTGGCGCAATAATCATAATCATCCTGATTTTCAAAACCGCAATTATTACATTTTCTAGTCATTAGTTTAAATTAACATTTCTTAGTATAAATTATTTTTCAAGTTTCATGGCAATTTCTGTGAAAAATTCATGCATATAATTTTCATTTGTCATTTTTGAATAATATTTAAAACCTAATTTCTCCAGAACCCTTTTTGATTGTGTATTTTCGGTTCGGTATGATGCGTATATTTGTGAAATACCCAAATCATTGAATGCATGATCAATTATAGCTTTTGATGCCTCTGCTGCATAGCCGTTTCCCCAATGCTCTTCAGCTATCCAGTATCCGAGTTCAACTGCACCTTCACCCCACCAGTGGTTGGTATCAGGATGGAACAGCAAACCAGCACAGCCAATTGGAATATTGTCTTTTACAACTGCATATGTTTCCTTTTTAGCAAATACCGTTTTGATAATATTTAAGCTATCATCAACACTTTCATGCGGAGGCCATCCGGCTATTGGACCTACATTAGGATTTTTAGCAAAATGATATAAGCATTCTGCATCTTCCTCCTTCCAGGGCCTTAATGTGAGATTTGCGGTTTTAAAAATCATGAAATCACCTAAAATTTATCTTTATTTTTAACCATTCTAAATCATAAATTTCTGAAACTTCCCCATGGCGATGCTTTTTTGATTTTCCTATTTTTGCCTGCAATGCAAAATGTTGAAACCATAGGAAAATGCATCTCGATAATTGTTTTTTAATACTAATTTGACATAACTTCTATATAAAAACAAATAGTATTAATTATATTAAAAAATATATTAATTATCATGAAAGTCAAAGATGGGATTTGCGGTTTTGTAGTAGGTGATGCTTTGGGAGTTCCTGTTGAATTTTATTCAAGAAGGGAACTTGAAGATGACCCTGTAGTGGATATGAGAGAATATGGAACATACAATCAGCCAAAGGGCACCTGGTCTGATGATTCATCAATGACAATAGCTACAATGTACAGTATTGTAAATAAAAATGGAATTGATTATGCTGACATTATGGATGAATTTTGCAGGTGGGCTTTTGAAGGCGAACATACTCCACATGGAGAAAGATTTGATATTGGAAATACTACTCTCAGAGGTTTAGAAAGATATCAGAACGGTGAAGATGCACTTAAATCAGGGGGAAATTCAACACATGACAATGGTAACGGTTCCTTAATGAGAATTTTGCCTCTCGCATATATTCCTGATATCGATTACAAAACTGTTGAAAACATCTCAGCTTTAACACATGGACATGACCGCTCAAAGATAGCCTGCGTATTATATGTTGAAATAGCCAAATCAATGCTTAACAATGACATGACAATTGAAGAGCACATTGACAATGCCTGTGAAAAGATAAAAGAATATTATGCTGAAAATGATGAACTTGAAGAATTCAGCAGAATATTAAATGATGATTTTTCAGATGGCATAATGAGCGGAGGATATGTCATTGACACCATTGAAACTGTAATTTACTGTCTTAAAACCACTGAAAGTTATAAAGAGGCAGTTCTCAAAGCCGTTAATTTGGGCGGAGATACTGACACTAATGCAGCAATTTGCGGAGGCTTAGCCGGAATTTATTATGGATATGATTCAATTCCTATAGATTGGCTTGAATCAATTTATAAACTTGATGAAATACATTCATTATGTGAAAAGTTCGAGGCACTTTGTGATGAATCTTGAAAAAACTATTAAAAATATAAGAGCTTCCTGCAATAATTATGTAGATCCAGATCTTGTTGCAACAGTAATTCATGACAATTACTACATGGGCTCGAATAACATCACCGAATTGGACCAATTTGACATTAACCTCAGCGATAGCTTCGAAGAAAAGATTTTGAAAATTCTAAAACATGAAAATGTCTTTTTAAATATTGGAATGTATGCATTCATTCCCCTAATCAATGAATGCGACATCTACTCAACACAAGATTATAATTTCAAACTGTCACCGGAAGAGTTTGAAAAATATGCTAATGAAAAAGAAAGATTATTTGGAATCCTGATTAAAAAGGATTCCCCAGATTACATTATCGGGAGCTGTGATTTGTGCGGTTGCAGCATTGATGCTACATTTAAAGAAATAGAACCTTCCGATTTTGAATTTTACAGAAAATTAAAAGAGATTATAGATGGTAAAATCATCTATTAATCATTTTCTTTTTGATTTCTTCCCACATTGCCTGTTCTTCACCGCATCCGGTCATGATTACATATTTATAGTCAGAGTTTCTTGCAAGCTCATTTAATTTTTCTATTCTAACATCCATCTCCTCATAACTTAAAGGGTAAAATTCGGCATCAGGATATTCTTCTTTTATAATATTGTAATATTCTTCCGCTTTTTCAATTGACTGCCTTCCAGGAACAACAATAACATGATCAGGATTCATGCTTTTTATAACCTCAAAGTGATCATTGAAGATTTCTTCCTCATTCTCATCAGGTGTTGTGTAGATAAATTCGAAAGGAGCATCAATGAACTGCTTCATGAACATTGCATTGATTTTAAGTGCATCCCCATTGTCTCCCTGACCGAGTCCAACGAACTTTCCTCCGATGTCAACCACTTCAAATCTTCCAGGCGGAATGAATGACATGTCCAGATTGTTGAATATGTCTTTAACAGTGGATTCTATGTTTTCCAGCTTTGGAGTGAATGTTGCATATGCAGTAATGGAAGCCAAGGTATTGTAAATGTTATGGAAACCGAATGGCGGTACGTTAAGTTTTAAATTAAATTTAACATTCTTATTGGCAAAATAATTAAGCAGGTCTCCTTCAATATCTAAAATCCATTTATCTGAACCAAATTCGACACCAGTAAGTTTGACATTCGGTTCAGGACGTTTAAATCCACATTCACAGGTATAGATTCCTCTGTGATTTAAGTAAAAATGAGAATAATTTAACTGTTTTCCGCATTTGGGACATTCAATTGTGTTATCACCAATATCCTCAATTGCATCAGTTTCAATACCGTAATAATTAACTTCAACATCATTTTCTTTATCAAGCCCGATTAAAGCGGTTCTTGGATCATCACAATTAGTGACGATAGCTCCTTTTTCCATACCCTGTGACAATAATTTTTTTGCCTTGTAATAATCCTCAAACGGATTTTTAACTCCGGCAACTTGAGTATGTTCTTGTGAAATTGTAGTATAAACAACGCCAATAGGATTTATTAGCCTTTGAACAGTATCAGGAATACCATAAGTTAAATTACGAATTCCATATTCAAAAATACCTAAATCTCCTTTTTGACTTAAAAGAGCTGTTACAATTGAGTTTAAGATGTTGTTTTCATAACTTCTTCTAATTTGAATATCTTTTGACATTAATTTTATCAAAAGAGTTGTAGTTGTGGTTTTTCCGTTTGTTCCTGTAATCAGAACAGACCCCAATTTTAAATCGGAAGCCAGTTGGGGAATTGCTTCCTGACCGGCTATTTTAGTAAAAACATGTCCGGGATATGTTCCTCCACTCCCAGGCCCATACTTTGCAAGCTGACATGCAGCTTTTCCAGATATTTTTGCCATATTAAATTTAAAAAAACTAACCATGATAAATATTTTGTAAATACATAATATATAAATGTTATTTTAATGAAAAAATTAAAAAAAAGAGTTAATTAAAAAAATAAAGAAAAATAATCCAAATTAGTTGGTAGTTGGATTATTGATTGTTGTTTGTGGAACTTTTTCTGCAACTTTAGAACCAATGTTTTTCATTTTTTCTATAAGTTTGTCTTTTTTAGAACCACTAATTAAAATATTTTCCAATACGTCACTTAAGGTTTCTGTAGGAATGATTTCAATCATGTCTTCGTACTTTTTCTCAATCATAACATCTTTCAAGTTAGATTTTGGAATCAATACTTTTTTCATTCCAGCTTCGGCTGCCGCTTCGATTTTAGCGGTTGCACCACCGATTGGCATTACATCTCCACGGACATTAAGTGAACCGGTCAGTGCTACAGTTTGATCGATTGGAATCTCTTCTACAGCTGAAATAACTGCAGTAGCAATACTTACACTTGCTGAGTCACCTTCAACACCATCATAGGTCTGGATGAACTGAACGTGAATATCGTAATCAGAAATATCCTTGTTTGTGTATTTTTTAATCAATGCACTAACATTTTGTACGGATTCCTGTGCGATTTCACCAAGTTTACCAGTTGCAATTATTTTACCACCGTTTTTGGATTGTGTCGGTGCGGCTTCTGCTGCGATTGGAGATACAATTCCACTTCTATCTCCGATTACTGCAAGACCGTTTACAAGACCAATTCTTCCACCTTCTGCAGATACCATACTGTAGTCTTTTCTTTGAATGATTGAACGATCAGCTATTTGTTGTTCAAGAGTTCTTGCGAATTTTTTAGCTTCTACAACATGTGCTGCTGTTACAAGATTTTCACCTTTTTCAATAGCCACATCACCTGCAGATCTTACAAGACCTCCGAGATCTCTTAATCTTAAGGTTAAAGCATCTTGTTTTCCGGATCTTCTTTTTGCTTCCATGATGATTTCATCCAATGCATCCGGAGAGAAGTGTGGAATTCTTCCATCGTTTTTAACCTCTTGAGCTACAAATTGAACCAGTTTTTCTCTGTTTTCAGTTGTATCGTCCATGTAATCTTTCATGAATACTTCATAACCGTATCCTCTGATTCTTGACCTCATTGCAATATGCATTCCTTCCAATACCTGAAGGTTTCCTGATGCTACAAGTACAAAGTCACATGGAACGGCCTGTGATCTTACCATTGCACCACTTGAGTTTTCACTTTGACCTGTGATTGCATATTGTTTTTCCTGCATTGCAGACAATAGCTCCTGTTGAGTTTTCATGCTCATTGTACCGATTTCGTCAATATATAAAACTCCACGGTTTGCCTTGTGAATCATACCCGCTTCAACACGTTCATGTGCAGGAGTTCCCAATCCACCGGATTGATATGGGTCGTGACGAACATCTCCAAGTAATGCTCCTGCATGAGCACCTGTTGCATCCATGAATGGTGCAAATCTGGATTCTTCATTATTCACTAATAATTTTGGAGACATATTATTAGTTTTTGGTTTGATTTGAATTGATATAAGTAAAATTAAAGCTGCTGCAATAATTGATTCCAGCAATCTGCCATACATGAATCCGATTACTAGAATTCCACCAATAGCAAACATTGTAATAATTGTTTTTCTCTCTTCATGACCTTTTGCAGATCCTTTTGTTGCTCTTACAATCTTTTTACCTTCACCTGCAGGAACTGTTCTTACTAATGGGTGGTTGTTGTCTTCCATATTCGGATAAACCAAGACATCCTGAAGGGTTTCATGAGGCAGGATTTGTGCCATACCTTTTGCAAGCATTGATTTTCCTACACCAGGATCTCCAATGAGCAAAACATTTCTTCTTTGTTTTGCTGCTTTTTTAATTGTTTCAATGGACTCTTCATGTCCAATAACTTGGTCAATTAATAAAGGTGGTACTTCAATATCTTGTGAGCTTTTTATGTTATTGTAATCTAACATATGTTCCTTTTCACCAGTTTCTACTTCAACTGGTTTTACAATCTCTTCAGCTGAAGCATCTTCAATTGGCTCTTCTTGTTCAAATTTCATAAATTGACCTCACTTCTTTAATAAATTCATCAATAAAAAGTTAAGTTTCATATACTATT
Organism: Methanobrevibacter sp.; assembly: GCF_045116495.1. Classification (GTDB taxonomy): domain Archaea; phylum Methanobacteriota; class Methanobacteria; order Methanobacteriales; family Methanobacteriaceae; genus Methanocatella. Next base: position 15,831 of record NZ_JBGULU010000196.1, read on the forward strand.
TATAATTATTTAATATCAGCATATATAAAAAGGTTTCTATTTTAGTAAATAAAAGTAACTAAAATAATTTCAAAAATATTTCAATACTGAAAAGATATGAACATAAATAATTTTACAGTCGACATGTAAAATAAATATTATAATTGATTAAATATCAATTTAAAAAAATTTATCCAATATTTTTTTAAAAACACTAATTTTGAATATTTTTAGTATGATTTAAATATTATATTAAATATATTAATTAATACAATATTAATTTTCGATAATTAATTATTGTTAATCGAGTTAGAAGGGGAAAATATATATTGTTTTCACACAGTCAAATATTAGCAAATTAGTTTGCTAAAACCCCAGACGAACATATAATGTATACCCCTTCAACTGAGATTAAGAATAACTCATTTTTAAATTATTTATAATATTAACTAAATATATTCTATACATGACAAAATGTATCATGGTTCAGGGAACCTCATCAAATGCCGGAAAAAGTATGCTTGTAGCCGCACTATGCAGAATATATAAAACAAGAGGATATAAAGTAGCTCCTTTCAAATCACAGAACATGTCCTTAAACTCATATACAACAAAAGAAAACGGGGAAATAGGTATAGCTCAAATGTTACAGGCTGAAGCGGCAATGATTGAACCCAGCATACACATGAATCCCGTTTTGTTAAAACCAAAAGGAGATTTTACCTCAAATGTTATCATTCAAGGAAAATCTATTGGAGACATGAACTTTTATGATTACCAGCACAAATACCATGATACTGCTTTAAATGCCATTCGAGAAAGTTTTGACATCTTATCAAAAGAATATGATATTATAATTATTGAAGGGGCAGGTTCACCGGCTGAAATTAATATGCGAGAGCAGGACATTGCAAATATGGAAATAGCCCACATGGCTGACGCCAATGTTATTTTAATCGCAGACATTGAAATGGGAGGGGTTTTTGCAGCAATTGCAGGAACATACGTCCTACTTGATGATTATGACAGATCACGGCTAAAAGCAACTGTAATTAATAAATTTAGAGGAAATCTTGATATCCTGAAACCTGGACTGGACAGAATTGAAGAGATTACAGGAGAACCCGTTTTGGGAGTGCTTCCTTACGATGAAACTTTAAGATTGCCTGAAGAAGACTCCGCATCCCTGACAACACACGTATTTGAAGAGGATAAAGACATCACAATTGGAGTTATTAGACTTCCAAAAATAGCTAATTTCACAGATATTGATCCGTTTGAATACGAAAGCGACGTATCACTTAAAATGATTGGTATCAATGATGAAATCGGAGATGTTGATGCTATTTTAATTCCGGGAACACGTAACTCAACAGAAGACATGTTTGCACTGCGTGAGTCCGGCCTTGCAGACAAAATCATTGAAAAATCAGCAGAAATTCCAATAGTCGGCATCTGTGGAGGACTTCAGATTTTAGGCAACGTTATCCACGATGAAGAAAAACGTGAATCAAAACATGGAACAATTGAAGGGATGGGTATTTTGGATATTGAATCCAGCTTTTCAAGAGCAGGTAAAATTGTTACCCAATCAACAGCAACAATACCTGACAATTTAGAAGGTCTTGCAGGTGAAATATTTAAAAATATAACTGGTGAAGAAGTAAACGGTTACGAAATACACGAGGGAACCAGCGAACTTTTAAACTCAACAGCACTTTTAAATATTAAAAAGGGTCAGGGAAACAACGATGACGGTGTCATTGATGGTGCATCCAATGGAAATGCCTTTGGAACATACTTCCACGGAATATTCCATAATTACAACTTCAGAAGAGAATTTTTAAATTATATCCGTGTTAAAAAAGGTCTTGAAGCCAAATATGGTGAAGACCCATACGAAACCCAAAAAGACTATTCCCTAAACAGACTTGCTGAAATTGTCGAAGAGCATTTAGACATGGACATTATAGATGAGCTGATTTTTGGCAAAAAAGAATAGTCTCCATTTAAGCTTTTCAAGATAATGCACAATCCAAAAAATATTTATCATCACTCCAAAAATAGGAACATTTCTTAACATTTAAACCGTATCATTTAAAAATGTTAACAAACATATTTATTAATATCAAAATATTTGGAGATTAGATTATGATTTTAAATGTAAACGCAACTAACAAAAAATCTGGTGAAGTAATTTCATTTGCATTAGAAGGCGACAAAGATGCAGGATTCTTCTACGAAGGAACCCACATGCAAGAAGTAGCTGATAATAAAGTCAGAGAAGTTTGTAACGGTTTAATTTTACTCGGTTCCCCAATTTATACCATTAAAGCTGGCGAAACTGAAACCATTGAAAACATGACTTTTGTTACTGAAGTTACAGCAGAATAATTCTGCTACTCTTTTTTTATTTTTAAACCTAATTTTCCCAACACACACCAATTCACTAATTTTATTTAATTTTTGCCACATATGTTCAAATCGCTGAAAATCCACAACATTTTCAATCAATTGACAATGATAATTTGTAAACTATTTAAAATATAATAAACAAAATATAATTAAAGAGGGTATTATGAATATTACAAAAAATTATAATGAAAAAGAACTAACCTTATCTGTTGAAGGTCGTATTGACACTATTACTTCAAAAGAGTTAGATAAAGCGATAAATGATGAAATGGGCAATTTTGAATCTTTAATTATGGACTTTAGTGATTTAGAATATATTTCAAGTGCAGGCCTTAGAATTTTAATTGTGACCCACAAAAAATTAAAAGCGGACAACATCCCCTTTGTTATCAAAAATGTTAATGATACAGTTAGAGAAATATTTAAAATATCCGGTTTTGATAAGATTTTAGTGATACAATGAATTCCATAACCCTAAACCCTGAAATAAATGAATTACACACATTAAATAATTTTATTTTAAATGAACTTCAAAAAGAAAACTTTCAAGTTAATTTAATTGCTGAAGAAATATTTGTCAATATTGTAAATTACTCAAAAACAGAATTCATAACCGTGAATATTGAATATATTAATTCCACTTTAACATTAGAGATTATAGACAATGGAATTGAATTTAATCCTCTTTTAAAAGAAGATCCAAATCTTCCCAATGATATTGATGAGGCAGAAATTGGAGGTCTTGGCATTTTTTTAACTAAGGAAATGGCTGACGAACTTGAATATCGTCGCATAAATGATGAAAACCATCTAAAAATTATTAAAAAAGTGGAATGAACAACTCTAAACCAAAAAATCATTGCTGGAATAATAGAAGATTTTGAATTTGTAAAAAATAAATTACATTTACTGAAGAATCAGTGACATATTCAGACGGAATAACAGATGCCACAATAACAATTATGAAATGTACGGCAAAGATAGGCTTTTAAACTTCTTCAATGCATTTAAAAGTGATGATAATCCGATTGTCCAATTACTAAATACCCTTAATAGCTTTGCCAAAGATTAAGAACAGTTTGATGATATGACATTACCATACTTGATGATAAAATGATAAAATTAGCATACTGTAATGTAGAAAACCTGGATTTGAAGAAAGCTTACACTCTGGTTTCTCAAAATCGTCAGGAAAAAATTGATTTTTACAGGTTTGAAAAGGATAAAAAGTTAAGTGCAGGCGCATATCTTCTCTTGAAAAAATTATTATCAGATGAAAACATCACAAATCCCACATTCAAAAGCGGAAAGTATGGAAAGGCATACATATCCAATCATGAAAATATTTATTTTAACTTAAGCCATTCAGGCAAAGTGGTTTTGTGTGCAATATCCGATATGGAAGTAGGTGTAGATGTGGAATATAATGACCCCACAATTGATTTGAACATAGGTAAACATTACTTCTACAACAGCGAATATGAAAATATCATGAATGCGGAAAATCAGTCAGATGAATTTTTCAAATATTGGGTCTTAAAGGAAAGTTACATGAAATACACTGGCCTTGGAATGAACTTGGAATTAGATAGCTTTGAAATAATAATTGAAGATACTATCAGACTTAAAGATGATAAAGAAAACTTAAAATTTAATCTGTTCAACATCGAAAATTATAAAATTGGCATGGTCAGCCACTATGCCACATCTGATTTAATTGAATATAACATCAATGAATTATATTGAAAAAATATAAATTATAAACAAACATAAATAATAATAACAAATATTTTATGGGATATACATGGATATAATTAAAAATTACAATGGAAAAGAATTGACAGTAGAAGTAGGAAATAAGATTGATACAACTACCGCACCCGACTTTCAAAACGAAATTATGGATGAAATGGGAAAATTCGATTCATTAATTTTAGACTTTAAGAATCTGGAATATATCTCAAGTGCAGGTTTAAGAGTTTTGATTTTAGTACAAAAGAAATTAAAACCTGAAGAAATTCCATTTACCATCATAAATGTCAACGATGCTATTAAAAGCATTCTTGCAATGTCAGGATTTGATAAAATTTTAAACATAGAATAAATAAGCCAAAGAATTATTCATTGGCTTTTAATAATCTTTTTTTTGAATTAAAAAAAAACAAATTAACAAAACAAAAATCAGCTGAAAAAAATTATTATTGAAAAATAGAAGCGGGTTTGTCTATTTCTCAAAACTTATCTAAAATAAGAAAAATCATTGAAATGAAATTTCAACGATATTCCCTTTAAAATAATTATTCTTTAGACTTTAGGTTTAATGTTTCTTTTTCAATGTCAATTTTTTCATTTAAAATAGTTGAAACTTCATCCATTTCGTCTTTAACAGCTGCAAGATCTTCTTCAATTGATGCTAATTCAATTACTTTTTCTATATCTTTTTCGAGATTTTTGATTAAATCATTTTTAGCTTTTTGCATTTTTAATTGAGCAGCCAATAAGATTTCTTCGAATTTATTTTCAGCTTTAAATAAAATTAATTCGATAGGTTTTTCATCAGCTTCAATTTCAGAATCAATAACATCTAATAATTTAAGAATGTCCTTATCTGCATCATCTTCAGCCTTATATATTATTTTAATAGCTTTTTCAAGATGAGCTTCTATTTTTTTACCAGTGTATTTTTCTTTTAATGCTAATTTTCTTTCTTCATGATTGATTTTAGATTGTGCTTTTTTTCTTCTAATTTTACTTTTTTTCATCAAGTTTTACAGAAATTTTTTCCTTTTGTTCATCAAAACTCATAATATCTCCTTTTATGATTATTATTTATACTTTATCAAAAATAATTAATAAATCTTTTGATAAATATGCGAAAAAAAACAATAAATTGGCAATTTAACCATATTATTAAATGGATTGGTATTTTATGTACAATTTGTATTTCTATTTTCAAGCATTTGGAAGGAAAAATGGAATTTGGTTTGCATTTGCAATCTCAAAACTAGCAACACTAATTTTCATTTGCCTATATTCAAAGTATATAACTAAAAAGATGATGGAGAATACAAGATTCTTCTTAAAAAAAACAACATGATGAAAATGAAAAGATTCAGGAGTAATCATACTGTAAAAACAATCAACAAATAATTACAGAATATTCCATTTAATCAGATTGCAATTGATTATTCAGTTAAAAAAACAAATTTGAGTCCTTTATTTTCAAACAGAACTTGGAGACAAGATACAATACAGGTAATTCTATCAACGGACCAATTACAAGGGCTATTGAAATTAACTCATGACCCGGAAAAGAATTTATAGCAATTGCAAGTGCCAATGGTGAGTTACGTGCCAATGTGGTCATTGTTAAACTTGCATATTCAGAATATGTAAAATTAATCTTTTCGGACAATAACAGATCCAAAACTGTATTAACAATGAAAAATAGGATTAAAGGAATAAATAGGACTGCAATGGAGTTTAAATTATCAAATAATAAATCACCCTGACTTGCAAAGATGCAAAATACCGCAAGGGACAAAAACCATATTTCCAAACTGCCCATTAATTCAGCAGCCTTTTCTTTCAAATTTTTGTACAATATCAATTTTGTAAACTGTGCCGCTATGAATGGAATTACAATGACAATAACAAGTGAATATGCCAGTTGTGAATAATCCATTGAATTTGCAGTTGAAAAAAACAAAATTAAATAAATTGGAAGTAATATTATCTGCAATATCAGATTTATTGGAAGTATTGATAAACTTAAGGTTAAATCTCCCTTTGCCATTTTTGTAAATACCAGATACCAATCTGTGCATGGTGTTAATATCAACATGAAAAAGCCAATCAAGATATCAACATTTCCCCTTAAAAATAAGAATCCTATGAAATATCCGAATAATGGTGTCCATAAAAAATTGATTATCAAGCTTGTTGATGTGAATTTTATATTTTTGAAACTGTCTTTTAGTTCATTTAAGTCAACTTCTAAGAATAAACCGTAAAGCATTAGGCATAAGAATATGTTTATCAAATAATCAGTATTATCGGCTATAATTTGAATATTGCTGAAAAATAATCCGATAATGACTGCTGAAAAAATTATTACCGGTTCCAGTTTTTCTAATAAATCCATATGCCCTCACCATTTAGGTATGACTAAATTTTGTATTTGATAATATATACCTTTATCGATTAATTAAAAATTGATATTGAGGATTTGATATTTTTAATTCATTTAACCTACATAATACTACTTTTTGCAAAAAACCTGTGAATTGACCCCGATATAACTCAAAATACTTTCATTTTAAAAAAAATGAACTTCAGATAATGAAAATCAACAAGGTTTTTAAAAAATATTCACTATTTAACTATTTTTTTAAATTATATCTATTTTATTATAAGGAAATTAACCAATTAATAAGTAAAATAGGACAAAGTTTTAATATTGCATTATTGATATAATTATACAACAGTATTAAATGGAGGTGAAAAATATGGCAATCCCTAAGGCTCCTGTAAAAAGGATCATCCAAGAAGCTGGTGCTGAAAGAGTAAGTGCTGATGCAGTAGACGCATTAGCTGAATACTTAGAAGATTACGCAGAAGAAGTCTCTAAAAAAGCAGTTGTATACGCAAAATATGCAAACAGAAAAACTGTTAAAGAAGAAGATATCGCTTTAGCTACTGATCATCAAAAAACTGAGACTCCTGAAGAGAACACAATATTCTAGACGTAATCAAAAATGTATTTGATGCTGCATCCGAAGGAAAAGTCATTGAAGACATCATTAAATCATTTAAGAAAATGGAAAAATGAGAATGAACAAGTAAGGATTTGACAAAAATTATATGATTTAAATTAAATCAAATAGTTTTTATATTTGCAAGTTTTTCTTGCAAATTTTTTTATTTTTAAGATTAAATAACTATTTTTTGTTGGCGTATTTCATTTGAAAATATACAGTTTAAAAATACACTCGAGGTACAACTCTCTCATGAGTTTTAATTGGGCGATTATTTTAATGCACCATAAAATAAACCGCCACTATACTTGGTATCGCAATGATGATTGTATTACGAATCATAAGAAAACGATGTACTTTCCATTCTTTTTCAGTTAATTCTCTGGTTTTTGGGATTTTTAGAACAGTCAAAATCATAGTCGCCGCAAGGAAAATGAAATACGCATTAATTATAAACAGATATCCTGCTCCAAGGAGCATATCCAATCTTCCGTTTGCAATAGAATATCCGCAGGTACATAATGGTGGCATCAGAGCAGTTGCAATTGCAACACCCGGAATAACAGTAGTTGTTTTGTCCATTCTTGTTTGTCCAATGATTCCGGCAATTCCACCGAAGAATGCTATTAAAACATCATAAAATGAAGGAGATGTTCTTGCAAGCAATTCTACTGTAGGCTCTTTAACAGGAGATAGGAAAAAGTAAATCGCTGCAGCAGTAACACTGATTACAATCTGTATTCCAAAACCAAGCATAAAATTACGAAGCATGGAATAATCAGCAGTTACATTTCCATATGCAGAAGCAAGAATACTTCCCATAATCGGGGAAATGAGCATCGCCCCAATAATCACCGCCGTTGAACTCATATTAAGACCAACAGATGCAATTACCATTGCACATATCAGAACACACAGATTAGTTCCTGTTACTTGTCCGCCATCCAATAAACGTGTACGAATCTCCTCATGAGATGCAGAATCTTCAGATAATGAAAAAGCTGTTCTAACTTTTTCTTTCATTGTTTCATTATATTCCTTAATATTACTCATATTCTCATTTCCTTAATATTCCTCTAATCGGTTTTTGATATTTCTCCAGATAACCTCTTACCTAATTCATAGGCCTTTTTCAAGTCCTTCGGAAACTGTGTTTTTTCACTTTCTATCTTATGTTCAGCATCAAACATGTTGTTTACATAAGCTGAATACTGTTTGAATTGTTTGGTATCATAAGCATATAATGCTTCACATTCTCCAAAAATGGCAGTCAGGTAACCTCTCATAATGGCCAGTTGATCTTCTCCATTAAAGTAGTCCATTTCTTTTGGCACATTCATAGTGTAAATCATTGCAGTTTTCACTTCTTTTTTAATTTTGGATACTCTGTTACCATCTTCATCAATCAGATATGTATCTGCCGCAAATAATAATCTTTCCAGAAACGCCTGTGCTGATGATGATATTGATCCATAATAAATAGGAGTTCCTAAAACTATTGCATCCGCCTCAAGGCATGTCTTGAGAATTTCCTTTAAGTCATCTCTCCAATAACATAAGGGATTTTTAAGATTCTTTTTTAAATGACATGTAAAACAGCTCATGCACCCCTTAAAATCATAACTATACAAATCTATGTATTCAACATCGGCACCCCCATCCATTGCGCCGTCAACTACCTTTTTACATAATTGGGAAGTGTTTCCCATTTTTCTAGGACTTGCATTAAGAACTACAATATTCATAATGCATATTATTTTTATCATTCATAGCTATCAATATTATCTTAGTTTGCAAAACAATGCCCATATCAAGGTTGGGAAAAATAATTGAAATGTATCCGACGAAATTTAAATAACATGAATATTAAAATTTTAAATGATAAATTCAACTAAAAACATTCCAATGAAAACAAAGCTGAAAATGAAATATAAGTATGAACTCCCAGTTCGATGAAAATAGCTTAAAAATCCTTTAAAACTAATAAAACAGTTACATGAAATCAATATTACATCAATAAGGTGAAAAATATGAATCCAATTACAATCGATGGTGAACAGTGTATTGTTTGTTCGAAGTGTATTAATGACTGTCCAAACTCATACCTGTTTTTAGAAAATGATGAAATTCAACAAACCAGAAAGGATGCATGGAATGTGGCCATTGCTATGCAATATGTCCTCAAGGTGCCATAACCATGACAAACTAGAATCTTCCGATATATTTTTTTGATTTCACAGCCTATACATAAAATTTAATTATTGTGATTAAAAAATACTTATTCATGAACATTAAAGCACCAATAATAATGGAGTTAATTTTCATCGTGATTTCTGTTCTGGTATATATTACAACTTCCAACACCTTTTTCATATTCAATTTCCTCTATATCGGAACTGCAATAGCTGTTGGACTGTTCATGATGAGTAAAAATAACATATACGCAAGAAACCTGATTATGCTTGCAGTTGGAGGTTATCTGTTTTTTTACGTGGGTATTTTAGGTCATGAAAACTTGTCCCTGTCCGGATTTTGGTATTATTTAAGTTTAGGTGTTTTTGAAGGTGCCGTTATTCATTTTCTAATTGCAAAAATCCTTGGGCCATTACTGTTTGGCCGTGGGTGGTGTGGCTATGCCTGCTGGACAGCAATGATATTGGATTTGCTGCCTTATAAAACCCCTCAAAATGAAAGGAAAAATTGGGGGTATGTCAGATACATATTATTTGCAGCAATATCATGCGGAGTATGTTCACTATTCGTTTTTAAATTTGCCAATCTTGATTCAATAATATTTTTCCTGTTTATTGTAGGAAATATTATTTATTATATTCTTGGAATTGCTCTGGCATTTTATCTTAAAGATAACCGTGCATTTTGCAAATATATTTGTCCTATTACTGTATTTTTAAAGACTTCAAGCTATTTTTCACTTTTAAGAGTTAAAGTTAATGAAAATAAATGCATCAGTTGTGGCAAATGTGTAAAGGCATGTCCGATGGATGTTGAAATGTTAAACAATTCCAGAAAAAGAGAAAACGGTACGGAATGCATATTGTGCCTTAATTGTGTTCACAGTTGTCCGAATGATGCTCTGAAATTATGATTTAGACAAAGAAGTTTAATTTGAAAAATTAAGTATTTCCAGCCATCATGAATCTTTTTGATAAAATTGACAGTAATATTATAACTAATAATCAAATAAAGTTGTTGCTTAGGTTCAATATAGCTCGGTTCATTGACCTCTTTTACAACATCACCTTCTTTAACATCCACGATTAAAAGGGGAGAATCTGGATTGTACAACTTTTGATTCCTTTGGTCAGGTTCCTGTTGGCGTTGACATAACACTACTTAAAAAATGTTTGTGTATCAGATATAGTTGCAATGATGATTAATGATATTAAAAAATAAGTTAAAGTAGAGATTCAATGTCTACAACATGCTTGAACATGTTCGAACAAGTAGACATTGATTAAAATTTACTTATACAAATAGAATTTAAGTATCCAGAAATGTGGACTATAAACTCTAATGGATAATATGAACCAGATTATATATAAAGTTAATTATTTTTTAATTTATAAATTGCAGGAAGTGTCATTTGCAACTGAACAAACCCAAACATAGCTGATTAAAGCTATCGATAAACAAAAATTGGAATATTTGAAGATTCCTGCAATTTAAAGGAGAAATCCATTATGACATAGGATTAATTATATGTAATCCATATGATGAACAATGCCAGACACCACGTGATGGTGGCGTATATGAGCATTGCAACCCAAAATTTCTTTCGGACACTCATAAGGATTCCTCCATTTGTATAAGTAAATTTGCCAAGAGGAGAGTTCATTAAAACAATAATTTTAAATCCCATCACAGGCAACATTATTTTGTTCGCGATAATATCACCACCTTTGGTCAAGAGTTTGATTAGTTATAATATTTGATTTAATAGTATTTAAGACTTCAATTCATTAAATTAAGACATTAAAATCGTTTTAAACGTGAAATATTGCTTTAAATTCGTAAAATTTACTTCATTATATAACTCACAAATGATCATATAATCATGACATGAAAAAATTAGAATAAAATCTTTTATGTATCTTCTGTATACTATTACATTACACTGTATTTAAAGCTTGTTGAAGCCACTTCGTAAAATTGTAGTGATAAAAACAAGATATATCAAGTTTAGGGCAATATAAATCAAACCAATTTTTGTTGAAAATCAATGTAGCTAGATTCATTAACTTCCATAACATCACTCTCATTAACATCACCGGTCAGCAACGGTGAATCCGGATTGTGCAACTTCTGGTTCCTTTTAACCAGCTTCATGTTGCTGTTGGCATAACAGTATAGAAATTATGTACTACAAATTGAAATCTTGTTTGGTATAATGCGAACAAACTATAACTAAAAGTAGTAGAATTATCCATTACTTTTTAGTGAAATTTGTTTCATAGTTAACATGGATTTTTCCATATTTTTTGATTAAAGGCCATGAAATTATCAGAATACTTAATTTTGAACAATATCTGTTTTATTTTTTAATCTGTGGATATAAAATTTAATTATGCTGAAAGAAATAATTGCAGCAATAGAATATCCAACAACAAGTCCCATATATACTCCAAAGACTCCCATGTTTAGAATTAATCCAAATAAATATGCAAATATTAAAGTAAATATTATTTGAGAGAGAAGTGAAAGGCAGAATGAAATGAAGCCCTTACCCATCCCCTGGAATGATTTTACTGCCATTATTTGTAAAGGAGACAATAAATATAAAAATGTCAATATCGTCAGTATTTCTGAAGCCCTATCAATTACGAGCGGATCAGATAATGTCAAACCAAATATTCCACAGATTTGATGTGGAAAAATAAAAAATATTAAAGCAACAATAACTGAAACGGATAAAGCAAGCATAGTTGCATAATTTAAACCTTCTTCAAATTTATTCCAAAGTTTTGAAGCATAAGTTGCCCCTGAAACTGTGATAAATACTGAACCTAATGAATCTGCCGGAACTAAGACAAATCTTATCAGCTGCTTAACAATTATAAAGGACGCAATTTCTCCAACACCTGCAGTAAATATTATCAAATAGTTTACTGATATGGAAAATATAGAATGTAATATGTCATTTACTGCAACAGGAATCGAAACAACCAATAGTTCTTTTAAGAGACTTAATTGAAATTTAAAATTCTGCTTTACAGGAATTATTATATTCTTCCTAAAATCCTGACCTATGTTCATATATATTAAACCGCATATTAAAGCGATGATTGTTGAATATGATGCTCCTGAAATTCCTAAATTTAAAATGTAAATAAAAATAGGATCCAATATCATATTTAAAATCGCAATTACAATAAAAGAATCAGATGAACGTTTTACATCACCCCTGGATCTGTATAAACCTGCATTTATTTCAGGAGCCATTAAAAAAATATTTAACATAAATGCCGGCATAATATACGCCTTACAAAGTGACGATACACTAGCCCCACCAAGAAATATGATTATGGAATCTAAAAAGAAAATCCCTATCACTAAAAAGATTAAATATGACAATACTGCCAAAATTACTATATGCATAATGGCATTATCAGCATCTTCATTTTTCCCAATACTCACAAATCTTGAGATGACTGAATTAAGGCCGGCACCATAACCTGTACCAATACCACTTATAATAGTCCATAAAGGAACTACCAGACCCATTGCAGTAAGTGCATCGGCAGTGAGCCCTGAAACCCAAAAGCTGTCAACCAAATAATTTAAATTTATTAAAAATACAGATGCCATTGATGACAAAACAAATTTATTAATGGCCTTCTTTGGTTCAGTCTTACTTAACTCAATCATGTCAACATTTTGATTCATTAATAATAATATTATAAATATTAATTTATAAAATTTATTCAATATAATCAACTAATCTTTTCAAATTTCCATTATTATCAATCAAAAATTTAAACAATAACCAGGCAAATCAAGTACATTGAATTCGAAAATTAAAAAATAATTTCTCATAATGATTTAAACCAACACCTGAAATAATACGAAATTGCACAAATTCCTAAAAGGTACTCAAAAAAAAGAAATCAAATCAAAGTTTGCTGTCTATCGATATAGCTAGGCTCAGAAATCTCCTTTACAACATCACTATCTTTAAAATCACCGATTAATAGTGGTGAATCAGTATTATGCAACTTCTGATTCCTTTTAACCAGCTTCATGTTGGCGTTTGCATAATAGTATAGAAATTGTTCATTAATTTCACAGATTTAGTTTTGAATCTTTTATTGAAAATAAATCTTCATATTTATGTAAACTCAACCCGTATGCACTTTCCATAATCACTACATTTATTTTAGAATTATTTCTTCAACCATAATGCAATTCTCCTAATTTATATAGTATATAAAGGGTTATGGCCAAAAAAAAGTATGAACAACAACTTTTGGAAAAAGAATCATTCAAATTATCATGGAATGCCTCCCTAACCACATCAACACGTTTTGTTGTTTTTCTTCAGCCAATTTTCATAGGCCTTGTTTCAAATTATATCTCAGAGTAGCTCATCACCATCACATCGAATTCCTGCATTTTCAAATGCTTTAAAGCATTCATCAAGATAATCCTCTTCATAAGAATTATATTTAAAAATAGCATGTTTTTGACTAAGACGCAATTTTAAACCTTTTGCTAGCTCAGTTTCTTCAAGATAAATTGGGACAATATCTATTTGTTCTTCCAATGCTAATTTTATCTCATCAACAACATTATTTCTAGACATAGAAGTTTTAGTTATGAAAACAACTAAAAGAGAAGCTTTAAGTAACGCTTCTTCGATTTCCTCATCCCATTCTTGGCCTGCAGTTAAACCTTGATCATACCATATAGGATAACCTTTATCATGAAACTTCTTTATCTCTCTAAAAACTAATTCTGCATCTTTATGAGCATAACTAATAAAAATATAAGGTTTTATACCACTATACGCTTTAAATGGCTTTCTTAAAGAAACTGAATCTTGACTATAAACAACATCTTTTAAAGGTTTATTTTCTTTAAATGAACTCATGTCAATAACACGATGTAACCCTAATGAATTAAATTCTTCACGCAATGCTTCCATTAATTCTTTATAATGATGAGTATAATCTGGATAACCATCAATCCATCTTGCATTACTTAAAATATACATCCATTCATCATTTGGTAAAAATCCATCAATTTTAAATGCAATAATTGGAATATTATTGTTGGAAGCTGTTTTAAGTTCATTTTTAATATAAATTGATTGATAGGCATCATTAGAAGATATGAACATTAAAAGATTTGCTTCTTCTATGTTTTTGAGGATTTCTTCACTATAATTAGTACCAGGTTTAACATCTCTTGGAGCCATCCAACATTTGACATTATTTGATTCTAGAAAATTACAGATATTTTCTGCAATATCTCTATCACGAGTGCTATATGAAATAAAAACATGCGTTAAAATAACTTGAGGAATCTCATTTTCATCTTTCTTTTTATTTTTGCCAAAAACTTTGTCAAGAATTCCCATCAATTAACCATTTACAATACAAACTATAAATAATTTCCTTTAATGTTTTCCAATATATTAAATTAGATAATGTTTGTGAACTATTCAGTAGATGAAATTAACCAATAACTCATAGAATCATAATCTAACAAAAGATATAATCAATTAATTAATTTTTGTTGCGTATCAATATAACTAGGTTCAACTATTTCTTTTACAACATCATCATCTTTAACATCACCAATTAAAAGTGGAGAATCATAATCATGTAATTTCTGATTCCTTTTGACCAGCTTCATGTTGCTGTTGGCATAACAATACTTACATCCATGCATACAGGTGTTATATAATCCGATATCCCTTCCCATTAAACAGTTGCATTCACGATTTCTGTATTTTCCTTTAGGGACTTTTAAATTATTTCCAATAGCTTTTTCCAGCACCTGCTGGGTCATGCATCCGGCTGAATCAAAACCAAACTGGTCAAGCAATGTGCCTTCCACACAGGTTTTCATCTGGATATCATATTCACCTGCAATTTTTGCGAAATTTTCACCAATCACCAAACGTTCCTCAGTTGTAACTTCACGGGCTTCGGGAAAATTCCTTAAAACCTTCTGATACAAATCTATAAAACTGATTGTGCAGTCTGATGTATACTCATGCAATTCCGATGCCATCTGCTCAAA
>NZ_JBGULU010000197.1:0-2843 GCF_045116495.1 Methanobrevibacter sp.
CCCAATCCCCATGCATATTCCATTTTAAATAATATAAAATATTAAATAATTAAATTCAAAATTTATTTATTTAATATACATAATATAATAAATAGATAAAACATAAAACATTCAAAATTAAAAAATAATTCATTAATTAAATTATTTATATATTGAAATGCAAATTTAATATAAATATATAAAAAAATGCAAGGAAGAGGTGGACCAAAAGATAGTAGAGGAAGTAGTAATAGAGAAACTCAACCTCCTTCACAACCCCCAAAACAGCCCGAAGCAAAACCAAAAGATTTTTCTACTGCTATATTAGATAGGAAAAAAGCTCCTCATAGACTTATTGCTGAAGATGGTCAAGGGCCAAGTGAAGATGCCTCAGTTATCCAATTAACTCAAAGAAAAATGGATGAATTAAAAATATTCAAATCTGAAACAGTTTTATTAAAAGGTAAAAAAAGAAAAGAAACTATATGTATATGTTTACCAGATGATACAGGTAGATTAACCGATGACAAAATACGTATGGGAAAAGTAGTTCGTAACAATTTACGTATTAGATTAGGTGATATAGTTAGTGTTCATAAATATCAAACAATTCCTGTTGGTAACCGAGTTCATATTTTACCTTTTGAAGATACAATTGAGGGTATTTCAGGAAATTTAACTCAAACTTATTTAATACCCTATTTCAAAGACGCCTATAGGCCAGTTCATAAAGGAGATACATTTATATGTCGTGGAGGATTCAAGCAAGTTGAATTTAAAGTAGTAGAGACTGATCCAGAAAAATGTTGTATTGTTGGCCCTCAGACAGTTATTTTTGATGAGGGAGAACCAATTAAAAGAGAAGATGAAGAAAGAGCAGATGGAGTTGGATATGATGATATTGGAGGATGCAGAAAGCAATTGGCATCTATTAGAGAAATGATTGAATTACCTTTAAGGCATCCTCAATTGTTCAAAAATTTAGGTATTAAACCACCAAGAGGTGTATTATTATATGGACCACCAGGTAGTGGTAAAACGTTATTAGCAAGAGCAATAGCAAATGAAACTGGTGCATTCTTCTTTTTAATTAATGGCCCAGAAATTATGTCAAAAATGGCAGGGGAAGCCGAAGGAAATTTACGTAAAGCCTTTGAAGAAGCAGAAAAGAATTCACCTGCTATTATTTTCATAGATGAAATTGATTCAATTGCCCCAAAAAGAGATAAAGTTCAAGGTGAAGTAGAAAGAAGAATTGTCTCTCAATTATTAACTCTTATGGATGGTTTGAAAGCAAGAGGCCAAGTTATAGTTATGGGAGCAACAAACAGGCCAAATGCTTTAGATACAGCCCTTCGTAGATTTGGAAGATTTGACAGAGAAATTGATATAGGAGTGCCTGATGAAACTGGTAGATTAGAAATTTTAAGAATACATACAAAAAATATGAAGTTAGCAGAAGATGTTGATTTACAAAAAGTTGCTCATGATACACATGGTTATGTAGGAGCAGATCTTGCCCAACTTGCCACTGAAGCAGGACTTCAATGCTTAAGAGAAAAAATGGATGTTATTGATATAGAAGATGAAACTATTGATGCTGCTATATTAGATTCAATGGCTGTCACTAATGATCATTTCCAATCAGCTTTAGGCCAAACTAATCCTTCATCTTTAAGAGAAACGGTTGTAGAAGTGCCAAACGTTCAATGGGAAGATATAGGAGGTTTAGAAGATGTAAAAAAAAGTTTGCAAGAAATGATTTTGTATCCTTTAGATCATCCAGATAAATATGTCAAATTTGGATTAAATCCATCGCATGGTGTCTTATTCTATGGACCTCCTGGATGCGGTAAAACTTTAATGGCTAAAGCCATAGCCACAGAATGTTCAAGTAACTTTATCTCAGTTAAAGGTCCAGAATTATTAACTATGTGGTTCGGTGAATCTGAGGCAAATGTAAGAGAAATTTTTGATAAAGCTAGGCAAAGTGCACCTTGTGTATTATTCTTCGATGAATTGGATTCTATTGGTATTAGCAGAGGTTCAGGACATGGAGGAGGAGGAGAAGCTGCTGATCGTGTAATCAACCAACTTTTAACAGAAATGGACGGTATAGGTGTAAAAAAAAATGTATTTATTGTTGGTGCTACAAATAGGCCTGACATTCTTGATGAGGCCTTATTAAGACCTGGAAGATTGGATCAATTAATTTATATTCCTTTACCTGATTTAAAAAGCAGATTAAGTATTATTAAAGCTATATTAAGAAAAACGCCAGTGGATCCTAAAATTCCTTTAGATTTTGTTGCTAAATTAACAGAGGGATTTTCTGGTGCAGATCTAAAAGAATTATGTAATCAAGTATGTAAATGCGCTATTAAAGAAGCTATTCAATTTGAAGAAGAAAAAAAAGCAATGGAAAAAGATAGACCAGGACAAGATATTGGTATGAGCGATGATCCAGTACCAATGTTAATGAAAAGGCAT
This sequence comes from Methanobrevibacter sp., assembly GCF_045116495.1. Classification (GTDB taxonomy): domain Archaea; phylum Methanobacteriota; class Methanobacteria; order Methanobacteriales; family Methanobacteriaceae; genus Methanocatella. The sequence continues at coordinate 2,470 of NZ_JBGULU010000197.1, forward strand.
TTTGAATATGGGCTAACTCATTGCGTTAAATCTGTTCATGATGTTGATTTACAAAGATATGAAGATTTCAAAGCAAAATATGATCCTAATTTTTCATTTGATAAAAAAGGGGGAGTTGGTTCAAACAGAATTCAATGGCCTGATGACAATAATAAAAGTAAAATTGGCGGAAATAATAATGATGATGATTTAGATTTGTATTCATAATGGAATAGTTGAATAACATAATTTATTATATTTAAATATATAATCCATATATAGGATACTAAATAATTAAAAAAATTTTTATTACTTTCATTTATTTCTTTTATCTTAATTTATTATTTTTTCTTTTTAATTAATTAATATTTAAAAATAATAAATAATTAATTAAC
>NZ_JBGULU010000198.1:0-14026 GCF_045116495.1 Methanobrevibacter sp.
AAAAAAGACGCTTAATCGTCTTTTTGTAATCCACAAGCTTTTCTTAATCTTTCACCAACAATTTCGATGTCTTTTTTACCTTCAGCAGCTCTCATTTCTTTTAAGTTAGCTCCATCGGTGACATTTTCATCATGCCATTCTTTTTTGAAGGTACCATCTTGGATTTCAGTCAATACCTGTTTCATACCGTCTTTTGCTTCTTGGGTAATGATTCTATTACCTCTGGTTAATCCACCATATTCTGCTGTGTTACTTACATCTGTCCACATTCCTGCAAATCCTTTTTCGTATATTAAGTCTACGATGAGTTTTACTTCGTGGCAGGTTTCAAAGTAAGCGATTTCAGGTTGGTAACCTGCTTCAACCAAAGTAGTGAATCCTGCATTGATTAATTCAGTGATACCACCACATAAAACTGTCTGTTCACCGAACAAGTCAGTTTCAGTTTCTTCTTTGAAGGTAGTTTCCAAAACACCAGCTTTGGTAAGGCCACAAGCTTTTGCCATACCTAATGCTAACTGCAATGCGTCACCGGTTGCATCTTGTTCAACAGCAACAAGACCAGGAATACCAAATCCTTCTTCGTAAGTTCTTCTTACCATGGATCCAGGTCCTTTTGGTGCAAACATTACAATGTTTACATCTTCATCAGGTTTAATTAAACCGAAGTGGATGTTGTAACCGTGAGAGAATGAAATAGTGTTTCCAGCTTCGACATATGGTGCAATCTGTTCGTTGTAGACTTTTTCTTGGGTCTCGTCAGGAAGTAAAATGTGAATGATATCAGCTTCTTTAGCTGCATCTTCAATAGTTTTTACAGTCATTCCATCTTCTTTAACTAAGTTCCAAGAACTACCGTTTTCTCTTACACCAACAATAACATTAGCTCCACTGTCAGCCATGTTTCTAGATTGTGCTCTTCCTTGGGAACCATAACCGATTACTGCAATGGTTTTTCCTTCAAGAGCATCTGTATTTACATCTGCATCGTAATACATCTTCATTTAAAATCATCTCTTTTATAATTTAATAAAAATTAAGATATCTAATAAAATATCAATTAATAGTTATGAATTTCTACATTTATAAAAGTAACTTAAAAGGCTAATGTTTAAAATGTATACAGTTAATATATTTAGTACAGGTGATACTATCAAGAACAAAATTTTAAGATTAGCTGTACTGACATTTATCTTATTCATGATAGTAGGTATCGTATCCGCTGGTGAAGACAGTGCAATATCTATTGAAAATGTCAACCCCTCATCTGATGATTCCCCCACACTGGCAGATGATGGAAGCTTTGATGAGATTGAGGACATGATAGACAATGCAGCTGAAAACGATACCATTAAACTGGAAGGAAAGAGATATGACCTTTCCGGAAATAGGGAAATTACTTTAAACAAATCTTTGAATTTTGAAGGAACTGACGGAACTGTAATTAACGGGAAAAACACATCACTGTACTTCGACTGTGTCGAAAATGAAGAAGAACCGGAATTAAGTCACGGCATATGTAGGACTGGCTATGAAATTAAAAACACGGGAAAACACATCACGTTAAAAAACATGACATTCACAAACATCAACATAATCGAATGGCATAAAATGGACTTTATCGATTGTAATTTCATCAATTCAACAGTGACAAACTATGAACTGGACAACGCCTACAAAAATTCCGTTTTTATAAACTCAGCAATCCAAACCAAAATTCCGCAGGGATGGCTTCCAGACGACTACACAGCTGACTGCAGCAAAATCGAAGACTGTGAATTCAAAAACTCAAGTATCACATCATCAAATCTGTTTTTAAGCACATACATTGCAATCGCAGGCGGTTCCAGATTCGAACTGATCAATACAGTGAACATATCAGGATGCAATTTTTCAAAATCCGATCTTGAACTATCCTACTATACCGTCAATATCGATGACTGCAATTTCACATACGGTTCCTGGAAAGGAGGCTCATCAGATATAACTTTAAATTCCACATCACTTTTCGGCTTAAACATCGACTATCTCTTCCCAATTATAAATGCCCGAAACTCATATTTCATCAACGATACAATGAGCTTTAGGGGAGGATATTTCTCATCAGGAAACAAAATAGCTATTGCAAACTGTGAACTTGATGATTGTGAACTTAAAATCGATGAGGGAATGAATTCCAGAAAATCTGTCCTTAACATTACAGATTCAAGTTTTAACAGCTGTTTTATCGATTCAATATTTGCAGACATTACAATAACTGATGCAAATCTTGACAAAACAAAAATGCGTTTGCTGCACACAGGAAACATTGTGAAAAACACAAATCTTACCCATGATGAAAAAGCATCTGAAATATTTAAAAACTACAACAGCAGTTTTGATTTTGAAAAATGTTACCTGATTAACGGCAGTGCCAGAACAGAACTTGATGTGAAGGATATTGATGCAAATAATATTGACGAGCTGTTGATAGATGAAAAAGAGCTATATTCAGTTGGAGACAAATTGATAGTTACCATAATAGATTCCAAGGGAAATCCACTTGAAGACGAATGCATCAACATAAAAGACCTCTCAACAAATGAAACCTTCAATGACTACAGCGATGAAAACGGAACAGTAAAATATGTACTTCAAAAAAGAGGAAACGTAAAACTTCTTATATTCACTCCGGAGCCGTTTGGAGCCCATGTCTACAGCAAAATCATTGAGCTGAACGTGAAATCAATTCCGATAAGCATCACTGCACCTGCCATAACAACCACATATGGAAACAGAGGCAATTTAAAAATCAAACTAAACAGCAATGAAACCAATTCCACGCTAAATGGTTTTAAATTAACCGTTAAAGTGTTTACAGGGAAAAAATATAAAAAATACACTGTAATCACTAAATCAAATGGAACTGCAACATTGAAAACACTTAAAAATCTTGCAGTCGGAAAGCATAAAGTCACAATAACAGCAGAGGATTCATTCAGCAAAAAAACCACAATAACAGTTGACAAAATTAAAACAACTGTAAAAGCACCGAAAGTAACAAACAAGTTCAAAAAATCCAAATATTTCAAAGTGACCGTTAAAGACAGGGCAACTAAAAAAGCTGTTTCAAACGTTAAAATTAAAATTAAAGTTTATACCAGTAAAAAACATTTAACAAAAACTGTTAAAACCAATTCAAAAGGAATAGCTAAGTTCAACACCAAATCATTGAAAGTGGGCAGTCACAATGTTGTGATTTCATCTGCAAACGGCAACTACAAAATATCCGCCAAAAGCAAAATAACAATCAGATAACATTAACTTCTGCATTAATGTATGTGAAATTTCAAACCTCACTTACATTAACACTAACCTTTTGAAAATCAAAACCTAAAACAAGAGCGGGATATGCATGTCCTGCTTTTAAAAAATCTTAAAAAAGTTAAATGTCAATCGTTAATGTAAAAAAATAAGAAAATAGATGGATTTAGTAACCATCTACTAAAACTTTCAACTCACCTGTTACGATATCGATTATGAGACCGTGTACTGGTACATCAGGAATCAATGGGTGGTTTTTGATTTTTTCGACAACATTTTTAACGTTTTCTTCTTCGTCTTCAAATCCGCCAATCCATTCAGCCAAATCGTATTTGGCAATGTCTTCTTCTGCAATGCCACGAGCAAGCATTTTTTCTTTTAAAGCTTCAGCATCTGCACCAGCCATACCACATTCAGTGTGACCAACAACCAATACTTCTTCACAGCCTAAATTGTAAAGAGCTGCACCGATTGATCTAATTGCGTCTTCACCAACAATAGAGTTACCAGCGTTTCTAACTATTTTTGCATCTCCTCTTTCAAGACCTAAAGCAGGTTCGAAAAAGTCAATTAATCTGCAGTCCATACAGGTTAAAATAGCTAATTTCTTTTGTGCATGGTGAGACATTTCTTCGCCTTCAAAATTTTCAACAAATTTCTTATTATCTTCTAAAACATTTTCTAATATAGTCATCCTATACCCCCCTTGCCATAGCAGTAAGGCCGGTACGTGAAATCTTTTTGATTCCGTAACCTTTCAATAAAGATATGAATGCATCAATTTTCTCCATATCTCCAGTAAGTTCAATTATTAATGTTTCTTCTGTAACATCAACAATGTTCGCCCTGAAAATATTGGTATACTGCATTATTTCTGCTCTTGCCTTTTCATTAGGAACATGGACCTTAATAAGGCACAATTCCCTTTTGACAGCATTTTTAGTAATATCTTTAATCTTGACAACATCAACTAATTTATTAAGTTGCTTTGTAACCTGTTCCAAACCTTTCCTGTCTGCATGAACAGTAATTACCATACGGGACAGTCCTTCAACTTCAGATACTCCAACAGTAATCCCATCAATGTTAAAACCTCTCCTGTTGAACATTCCTGCCACTTTCTGTAAAACCCCCGGTTTATTTTCCACCAATGTTGAAATGACATGATACTTTTTATCCATTTAAATCACATCCTTTTCCAGTTTATATTCACCAATCATTTCATTTATTCCTGCTCCGGGAGGAAGCATAGGCAGTGCCTCTTCAGAGTCTATTACAACATTTAATAAGATTGGCTCGTTATCCTTTATTGCTGAAGACAGTGCTTCTTTGGTTTCACCAGGCTTTGTAATTCTTACTCCATTAACACCAAAACTTTCAGCCAGTTTAACAAAGTCAGGACTGTTTCCAAGCAGGGTTTGGGAGTGTCTTTCATTATATAATAAACTTTGCCATTGATATACCATTCCCAAAGTTCTGTTTTCCAAAACAACTGCAATTACAGGTATATCATATTCACGAACGGTAGCCAATTCCTGACAGACCATCAGAAATCCGCCGTCTCCGTTTATTGATACAACAGGATCATCAGGACATGCAACCTTTGCACCGATAGCTGAAGGGAATCCGAATCCCATGGTTCCAAGACCTCCTGATGAAATAAATTTGCGCGGCTTTTGTGTGTCAAAGAAATGTGCCGCCCACATCTGGTTTTGACCGACATCAGTTGTCAGTATGGATTCCGGAGTCAAAACTTCTGAAATTTCCTTAATGACAGTCTGCGGCTTTAACGGTACATCATCATATGTTACTCTTGGAAGTAATTCAACTTTTCTTTGCTTAATCATGTCTGTCCAAGCATTTACATCATCTGATGCATTATAATCTTTTAAAAGTGTATTGAGTGAACCTAAAATATTTTTGGCATCTCCTACAATCGGTAAATCAACATCCACATTCTTGCCTATTTCTGCAGGATCAATGTCAATGTGAATAACTTTAGTGTCAGGAACAAAACTGTCAAGCCTACCGGTTGTCCTGTCTGAAAATCTTATACCGATAGCTATCAATAAATCGGATTCGTTGATTGAATCATTTGAGACTTTTCTTCCATGCATACCTAACATTCCCAATGCCAAATCATCAGTCTCATCAAAAGCCCCTTTACCTAAAAGTGAAGTCATTACAGGAGCATTTATTGTGTATGCAAGCTCTTTTAATTCTTTACATGCACCGGAAATGATTACACCAGCGCCCACCAAAATCAACGGTTTTTTAGCTTGCCTGATTAAATCGCGAGCTTTTTTAATTTGCCTAATATTTCCTTTTGTGGTTGGATTATAGCCTGGTGTATCAATTAAAGAATCATCAAACTTGGACAATTCACCTTCTTGAACTTCTTTTGGAACATCAATAAGTACTGGTCCAGGTCTTCCACTTGCAGAAATTTCAAAAGCGGACTTAATCATTGAAGGAATTAAATCCGGATTTTTCGGTTGATATGAATGCTTTACAATAGGCATTGTAATTCCAATAATGTCTGCTTCCTGAAAAGCATCATTACCAATCAAATGAGTAGGAACCTGTCCAGTTATAGCCAAAATTGGAGAAGAATCCATGTATGCAGTTGCAATACCGGTGACTAGGTTTGTTGCACCAGGACCTGAAGTTGCCAAACACACACCAACTTTGCCTGAAGCCCTTGCATATCCGTCTGCTGCATGAGCTGCGCATTGTTCGTGCCTAACTAATATATGATCCAAATCTGCATCATATAACATGTCATAGAATGGTATGGTTTGTCCACCAGGATAACCAAATATTGTTTTTACCCCCATATTTTTGAGGGATTCAATTATCGCTTCTCCGCCTCTCATCTTAATAACCTTTTTATATATTATACATTTACTTTTGAATACAAAAATATATATAATTATTGAAATAATATTAATGTACTAAAATTGTGATGATAATATGGAACTAACGAAATATATTTGTCATAGAATGCCTGAACGGAGTTTTTTCATAAAAGGTCATCAGTTTCCTGTTTGCGCCAGATGCACAGGGTTTTACACCGGTTTATTGGTGTTTTTAATCTGGAACTGCTTCTTTGAACTTCATCATGACATCAATACTCTGTTAATTTCCATGATATTGATGATACCTGTAGCTATTGATGGTTTTACACAGTATTTCGGTCCAAGAGAAAGTACAAATACCATACGATTCATCACAGGCTTTATAGGTGGAATAGGTTTAATAATATTTCTAAAAATAATAATAAGAGGGGTTTTTAATGTTTTGTTATAACTGCGGTGAAGAAAATCCGGATGAAGCTAAATACTGTAGAAATTGTGGCGCATTACTTAGAAAAGAAGAGACCGTTAAAAAAGTGGAGGTTTTAGAAGCTCGCAACCATCAGCAAAATACCAGTCATCAACATACTACAACCTCTTCAAGTTCAAAAAATAATGGCAATAGTGACTGGATAAGTTGCTGCTTATGTATAATCGTAATTTTTATCGTGTTTGCAATCATCGGATCTTTATAGAAAAATCTATTTTAAATAGTAGTATAAAAGGGCCTTTTGTGCATGCATCCTGTTTTCCGCTTCATCATAAACCACGGATTGAGGACCATCAATAACATCGGCTGTAACTTCCTGACCCCTGACTGCAGGCAGACAGTGCAAGAAAATAGCTCCATCATTAGCTAAACTCATTAAATCTTTGTTTACCTGAAACGGTGCAAAATCCATTTCCCTTTGAGCCTTTTCAGCTTCATCACCCATGCTGACCCAAACGTCGGTAAATACCGCATCAACATTTTCCAATGCAACACCAATATCATCAGTAATGGTTATTTCAGTGTTGAATTCTTCAGCATATTCCTGAGCTGTTTTTAAAATACTTTCACAAGGTTCATATCCTTTAGGACATGCAAGGGACATATCCATACCAAGCAATGGAGCAATAAGCAATAGGGAATTAGATACATTATTTCCATCACCTACAAAACAGATTTTCCTGCCTTCCCAATCACCCAAATGTTCTTTGATTGTCAACATATCGGCAAGAGCCTGACAGGGGTGTTCCAAATCTGTAAGGCCATTAATAACGGGCACATCGGAATATTTAGCTAACTCTTCAACGTCTGAATGTTTTATGGCTCTTATCATTATTCCATCAACGAAACGACTCAAGACCTTTGCAGTATCTGAAATTGGCTCTCCTCTTCCCATCTGCAAATCATTAGAGGACAAAAAGATTGCCCTTCCACCCAGCTGATACATTCCAACATCAAAAGAAACCCTTGTCCTTGTTGATGACTTCTGGAAAATCATAGCTAATGTTTTGCCTTCAAGAGGCTTGTCTTCAACTTCTCCAGCCTTTATTTTGATAGCCAAATCCAAAATGTATTTCACATCATCTTTAATGTCACTGATAGACAATAAACTACCCATTACTAAATCCCCTTTATAAACATTATAAAAAAAGATATTTGTAAAAGATATATATTAAAGGTTTCTATGAATTTTGTTGTGATAGCATGTATCCAAAATAGCGATGCAAGAGATAATAATGTAAAATTAAAAAAAAAGAAAAGAAATTTAGTTTAAAATTTCTTTCATGTGTTCAACACGTTTGTTGACGAGTTCTGTTGTACCAACATCTCTTCTGTGGTAAACATTACCTTTAACAAATTCACATGCCTTTTCAGCTATTTTTTCAGCTTCTTCAATGGTTTCGCCACTGGCTACAATACCTAATGCCCTTGAACCGGACAGATGAATTCCATCGTCTTCCTGACTTACTGCAGCATAAAATACTTTAGCACCTAAATCTTCGATGGCTTCTTCGTCTACTTCAATAAGTTCTCCAGCGTATTCGGTTTCAGGATATCCGTCAGGCACAATGTATTTGCATACGCTTGCCTTGTCTTCAAATTCCACTTCATCCAAGGTTCCGTCAACAATAGCTTGGCACACATCAACCAACGGGGTTTTTAGAAGTGGCAATACATTCATAGCTTCAGGATCTCCAAATCTTGCATTGTATTCAATGAGTTTTGGACCATCGGCAGTCAGCATGAACTGACCATACAGGATTCCTTTGTACGGTTCAGTTTCTTCAGCAATAGCTTTAAGAGTTTCTTTCATGATTTCCACTGCCTTGTCATAATCTTCCTGAGATAAAAATGGCAATAATCCTCCAACATCAGAGTATGAACCCATTCCACCAGTAATTGCACCGACATCCCCTTCAAAAGCGTGAGGATGATCCTGTGCTGCAGGCATTGGAGCTAGGTGTTCACCATCACAAAAAGCCTGGATGGTAAATTCTTCACCAATCAATCTTTCTTCAATGATTACTTGAGCAAATCCACCCATTACATTGTCAATAACTTCACATGAGTATTCTTTTGCCTCTTCATTGTCCTTCAAGTGGTCACCTACAATTTTAACTCCCTTACCCCCGGTTAAACCGACAGGCTTTACAACAACATCACGGTCAAATTCATCTAAAAATTTGGAAACGTCTTCAGAGTTATCAAATACTTTGTAAACGAGTGAACCTTCGATTTTGTAATCTTCAAAGAGTTTTCTCATGAATGATTTATCAGTTTCAATTCTTGCCGCACTTTGTGTTGGTCCGACACATTTGATTCCATTTTTTTGAAGCTCATCCACAATTCCTTTTCCAAGTGGAGCTTCAGGACCAATAAATGCGATTTCAATATCATTTTCAACAGCATATTGTGCTACTTTTTCAACTTCCCCTTCATCTCCTTGCTTAAATTCTGCAATTTTAGACATTCCAGGGTTAATTTTGCTCATATAACAATATAATTCCACATCATCTTTTAGAGCATCGGCAATAGCATGTTCACGGGCACCAGTTCCAACAACTAAAACTTTCATAATAAATTCTCCTATTGATTTAAGATATGTATTTAAAAATATTTATAATTATTTTTTGTATGATGACTGTATCCTTATAGTATATATACAATCGTAAACAATATGTTAATACAAGGTGATTTTTAATGGATAGAAAAATAATAATTGCTCTTATAATTATTGTTTTAATTGCTCTTGTTGGGCTTGTTTCATTTTCAACAGGCATTAAAACCGATACACAAATCAATTTTTTATCAGGGAGCAATTTAAAAAATGGAAATCAGATAGAGTTTGAACTTGTTGATGCACAGGAAAGGACTCTTTCAAATCAGGAAATAAAAATTACATTCACTGGTGTTAATGAAACACAAAATTTCACAATAACTACAGATGACCAGGGAAGAGGAAGTTTAATCTTAAAAGATGAGAATTCCGGAAATTATACTGTGTCCGTAAGTTATGGTGGTGACGATAAGCACAACGGATGTTCCGCCAATCAAAGGATAATAATTAATGATGGAACTTCAGAAAATTCGACTGATAATTATGCCTATGAGGATAGTAGCGCAGAATATAGTAGTGATGATTCATATTCTTCCACATATTCCGATTCAGGCAGTAGCGAATCAAGTGAAGGTTCCGATATAATTCAAAGCGGTCAAAATAAGGGTATTTCCGAAGACTACATTAAAAATAACAAACCAAATGTCGTGGATGGCAGTCTTGAATAGCCATCTTTTTTATTCTTTTTTTAAAATTGTTTAGCTATTTTTTTGAATTTAAAATTAAGATGAATCTAACTGGAAAATTACTTCCAATTAAATCCAAACAAAAAAGATTAAAGTCCTTTAACTGTTTCAAGAGATAACCCAGTACGTTTAGCTATTTCTTCATCACTGAGAATATCTTTGAAATTTTTAGCAATGTTTCGACTAACATCCCTAGTAACCTGCTCAGTAACCTGCTGAGTAACGTTTTCAGTAGTTTCTCTAATTAAGTTTTCCTCATATCTAACTAAAAAATCATTGTTCGACATAATAATCTCCCAAAATCTATTGAATAAATTTTCATTACCGTTTGCAACAATTTGAGCTACAACATATTGACATTTTTTAATTTCCGATTGTTCGTCTGCAGAAAACAATTCTCGATTATCTGCAATTCTAAAGACTTCAAATGCTACTTCAACTTGATTAACATTGCCCATGAATGGTATGAATACCAAATAATAATGGTCAAGTAATGTCAATTTCTTTTTATTTTCTATTTTATCCTTGATATTATTTAAGATTTCCAATCCATCATATTCAGAGTAGAAAAAAATCTTTGGCTTAAAAATGAAGAATTTCGAGATGAATGCAATTAGTTTTGATTTGTTTCTATTTCCAGTGGATATTATACTTGTTTCAACAAATTTACGACTGATTACTCTCAGATTAACTGCATATTGAGCACATCTAAGGAGAAACTTTTCTGTTAAATCTCCTGTTTGAAACTCAATATTGATCAAAACTCCATCATCCAATTCCAGTACACCATCCATGAATCGGTGCCTAAATGTTGGAATTATTAACTCCGTTGGATAGAATCTAACTACTTTTCTTTTATCGCCCATCATCGCCAACATTGCTTGTGCAAAGGCTATGAGCGATAATTTTTGCAACGTGTCCTTACCAAATGGAACATACATATTCTCACCATATTTTATTAAATATGATATGTCGACATATACAAGAATATTTTAGATTAAAATCCTATATAAATTGAGTAGTTATAAATTAAAGCAATTTAATAGCTTTAAATCAATATTAAATAGCTATAACAATATTTCTGAATACTCCAATAACTTTAAATACAAACACTTGCATATACAAGAGTATAATTGCATATGCAAGAGTGAGGTAAATTATGGGAAAGAATGAAAATATTGAAATGATTACAGGAGATCCTAAAAAAGCAATCAATAAACTTTCGCTACCAATCATAGGAAGCATGTTCCTGATTTTAGTAAACAACATTATTGACAGCATTTGGGTAGCCGGACTAGGTGCAGAACCGCTGGCGGCACTGGGATACGTTACACCACTGTTTATGATTCTGGTAGGTTTCGGAAACGGACTCGGGGCCGGTGGAAACTCACTGATATCAAGATACATTGGAGCAGAAGACAAGGCTTCGGCAAACAACGCAGCAATCCACAACCTCATTTTAAGCTTTATAGTTTCAGTAATCATATCAGTCATATTCATCGCATTTATGAAACCCATGCTCATGATGATGGGAGCCGGAAGCGTAATAGGCTATGCAATGGATTACGGATTCATCATATTCGCACTGACATTTGCAATATTAATGCCACCAATTGTAGGAGCGGCATTCAGAGCGGAAGGAGACGTAAAAAGAGCAACCATTCCAATAGCTCTGGCTGCAATAATCAACATGATTTTGGACCCTATATTCATTTACCCTATGGGAATGGGAATCAAGGGAGCCGCATTGGCAACAGCTCTCGGTCCGTTCATAAGCCTGCTTCTAATGCTTTACTGGATATATGTTAAAAAGGACACCTACCTTTCATACGATTTTAAAGACTTCCATAATGATTTTAAAATGTACAAGGACATTTTGGTTGTAGGTATTCCTGCAAGTCTGGAGCAGCTGGTGCTGTCTGTCCTGACAATCTTTGTAAACTACATGCTTACAATAGTATCCGGACCTGTGGCTGTGGCCGTTTATACTGCAGGCTGGAGAATAATCAACATCGGAATGGTTCCTGCAATAGGTGTCGGAACTGCTGCCATATCAGTTGCAGGAGTGGCATACGGTGCAAAGAAATACGAAAATCTGAGGGTCACTGCAAGATATGCCGTCAAGGTGGCGTTGATAGCTTCAATAATTGTATGCATAATCCTGAATGTATTTTCAAACCAGATTGCATTTATCTTCTCATACTCCAAAAGCAGTGCTGATTTGGCTCCTATGATAACCAGTTTTCTGCAGATAATGTGCCTATTTATCCTATACGTTCCGTTCGGAGCCAGTGCAGGTAACGTATTTCAGGGAGTCGGAAAGGGAACCATATCATTTGTACTTACAACATTCAGGGAATTCATACTGGTGCTGATTTTCGCATACCTTCTAGGATTTACATTCCATATGGGAGAGTTCGGAATATACTGCGGAATGCTTCTCGGAGGAGGAATAGGTTCCCTGATATGTTATGCATGCATCGAGCTCTACATCAACAAGTTAATCAAAGGTGAGAAAAATGGCATTTGATAACGACATGCCAACATCCCCTTTTGTTTCCCTGCTTTACAGAAAACAGACATCATACCTCAACGACAAGCTGAAGGATGTCAATCTCAGTTCAGGCCTGTATCCTCTGCTGATTAAAGCTTATAAAAACAAAGCAATAAGCCAGGAGGAACTAGCAAGAGAGTTGCACGTCAATGAAAGCACAGTGACAAGAAATCTAGATAAACTTGAAAAGAAAGGACTGATTGTCAAAACCCGTGACAAAAGAAAAAAGATTGTAAATGTGACTCCTGAAGGTGCAAAAATAGCTCAAAAAATAATGGATTATGATGAAAGCTGGGATGAAACAATCAAAGAAATCCTGAGTGAAAAAGAATTTGAAGATTTTCAAAAATTACTAATAAAAATATGTGAGGAACTAATATGAACCAAACAATAGAAGACTTGAAAACCAGAAGAAGTATCAGAAAATTCAAAGACGAACAGATTTCAGATGAGGATTTAAAAACAATTCTCGAAACAGGAACATATGCCCCAACAGGCCGTGGAGCACAGTCCCCTAAAATTGTCGTAATTCAAAATCCAGAAACCATCAAGGAATTTTCAGCATGGAACAGAAGCTTTTTCCCGGTTGACGTTCCGGAGGATATGGATCCATTTTACGGTGCAAAAACACTTTTAATCGTGCTTGCCGACAGCAAATTTCCAACATATGTTGAAGACGGATCAAGCGTGCTGGCGGTTTTGGTTAATGCAGCTCATGCAGTTGGTGTGGGAAGCTGCTGGATTCACAGAGCCCGTGACGAGTTTGCCTCTGAGAAAGGTAAAGCATTACTGAAAGAATGGGGAATTCCTGAAACTTACGAAGGAATCGGCCATGTAGTACTTGGCTATCCTGATATGGAAGCACCTGAACCTTTGCCAAGAAAAGAAGATTACATCCACTTTGTGGATTAATTTTTTCATCTAGTTCAACTAATCGTAGATGTTAATGTCAAAAAAAGAAATTAAAGATGAGTTAAAACTACTCATCTACATTTTGCGAGGTGCTGAAACACCTAAAATATCTAAAGCATTTTTGATTGTTGTTTTGGCTCTGTCAACCAGAATAAGTCTGGTGTCCTCAACATCAGAACCTATGACCTGCTGTGATTTGTAGAACTTGTTGAAGGAACCTGCCAAATCCTGACAGTACTGTGTGATATTGTGAACTCTCTTTTTGTTTGCACAGTCTTCAACGACCTGCGGGAACTTGGCGATTTGCCTTACAAGGTCCTGTTCAAAATCATTAGGAACCCAGTCATCGGCAACTTCCAAAGAAGCGATATCCTTGCCTGATCTTGCAAGCAACTTGCATGCCCTTGCGTGTGCATATTGAATTGAAGCACAGCCTCTTTCAAAGCTTAAAGCCTCATCCCATTTGAATGTAAGATGCTTTTCAGGGGACAATTTTGCGATGAAGAACCTGATAGCTCCAACACCAATCTCTTCTGCCATCGGTGCGATTTCCTCTTCGGTCAAATCAGGGTTTCTTGATTTGATTTCATCGTGTGCCCTTAAAACAGC
>NZ_JBGULU010000199.1:0-10636 GCF_045116495.1 Methanobrevibacter sp.
GTAAATACATGATTTTTCGATGCCCTACTTTTTACTATATAAAACAATTAAAAAAAATATACAATTTATTTGACTGGTTTTTAAAAGATTAATAATACGAAATTATTTATAGAAATATCGGATAACTTATTAATATGGATAAAAGGTCAGCTATTTTCATCATTGTTAGTTTTTTAATTTTAATAGTAATGTTCCATTTCATCGGAATTGAAAATGTTATAGATGCTTTAAAAAAAGCTAACTTAGGTTTAATAGCTTTGGCTATTGGAATCCAGATATTCACTTATTTTTTATACACTCTGCGCTGGAAACTGGTCAATGATGCGGTAAATATCAAGGTCAGCTTCAGAAGTCTGTTTCCTATGATGATGGTAGGACTTGCGGTTAACAATATCACTCCTTCAGGTCGTGGAGGTGGAGAACCTGTCAGGGCTTATATTTTATCTAAGGAAGAGGGTTATGATTTGAAAGATACTTTTGCAGGTGTTGTGGCCGATAGGGTTTTGGATACATTTCCATTCATTGTTCTTGCAGCAATAACCATTGTGGCGATGCTTTTGTACTTTGAGATTCCCACCTGGCTGGTTGTTGTTTTGGTATTGTCCGTAATAGGTATTCTTGTGGTTTTGGGAATTCTTATCTATTTATGTATAAATCAGAGTTTTGGAAATCGCCTTGAAAAATTCATTTTCAGAATCGTTAGCAGATTCTATAAAAAAAGTTCTGAAGATCTGGAAAAAAAGATTCATGACAATATCTTCGGTTTTCAGAAAACCATGTCTGTTCTGATTTTAAACAGGAAGCTTTTGTATTATACTGTTCCTTTGTCATTTTTGATTTGGATTTTTGAGATTTTAAGGGTATATATTGTATTTTTGGCATTTGGAGCATCTTTGAATGTGATTGTCATCGGTGAGGTATTCATTATTGCTTCTCTTGTCGGTATGATTCCACTTCTTCCGGGCGGTCTTGGGGCTGTTGATGGTGTTATGATTGGTTTTTATTCAAAAGCAGGTATTTCACTTTCACTTGCAGGACCTGTAACCTTGATTGAAAGATTGATTTCATTCTGGATGGCTACAATTATAGGTTTGGTAATTTTACCTTATTACGGTTCATCCGTTTTGGAAAAGATATCTCTCCGTTCATCAACTGAACAGCTTGATAAGTCCACAAGTGATGAAGATTAATTTTTCATAATTATTTCATCCGTTATTTTGATAGTGATGACATAATACAGACTTTTTTTTAATATTTTTGAAGTGCATTTCGTGAATGCACCTCAAAGTTTGATTATTACAGATTGTTGAAGTTAATGTCTTCGCTCAGCCCGTATCTGAAAAGAAATATTCCGTCGGGATTGGCCTCTGAAATGTTTTGGATTTTGGAGTTCATCTCATTTAGGCTAATTGGAGTCTGAGTTGCATTGTCAAAAGTCTGCACATTTGCCCACACTTTGGCTCCCTTTGAATGGTCTGCAAGACATGCAACGGTGTCTACTATGAATGTGTCATTTTCATTGTTGTTTCCGAAGTAGGTAAGCGGAACTACAAAATCAAAGTTTTTGCTGATTATGTCATAGTCGGTGCAGTATTTCTCCTTCAGCTGGTCGTATTCGGGCATGACATCAGAAGATATGATCAAATTAGGGTTCGCTTTTCTAAGCGCTCCTGTTGCATTCACTGCGAAATCTGAAATCGCCTGAGTGTATTTGTCATTTTCAGCTGATTTTGCTCCTTCATATCTCATGTAATTCATATGTATTCCTGCAATGCCTTTAAAGCTAGCATAATCTTTTAGTTCCTTGATTTTAGCATCGACGAAACTTTGGTTGGTTGGATTGTACCATTTTTCGTCATCATTGAAAATCTGCGCTAGCATGTGCACTGAAATTCCTTTGCTCTTTGCATCTGCAATCCATTTTTCAACCTGAACCTTGTCGTGTGTGTCCATGCATCGGTAATCCAAAAACAGATCAGTCACTCCATGCTTTGCCAGGTTATTGAAATCAACTTTGTCCATGTCCTCTGCCAAAATGCAGTATCCATAATGTGTGCCAGTATCATTCTGCGCACTGACTGCAGATACTGCAAAAAGCGATGCCAGAATCATCATTGCTATAACTGTTTTTCTGTTTAACATAGTTGTCTCCTTTGAAATTGATTTTTTATCGAAATTTTTACAGAATAGTTATATGTATTCCTAATTTTAATCATGTTTAGTGAACATTATAATATTTTTGATATTTTTCTAAAAACATTTTTTCAAGGCAGGGGAATGATTTTATTAAGGTTCTCTTTTATTGAAGCGGGTTTCGATTAACGTATTTTATTATTTATAATTCCCTATGATTATATAATCCATATTTTAAAGAGGCGCAAAAAAAGCCCATGATACTATGATGATTTTAATCAGTTAACTTTAATCTGAAGCATTAATAAATTAAAACTAAAAAAAGATAATTAGAGTATCTCATCGATACTGTTTTCTATGGTTCCAGATTTTCCTTAAACTACTTAGACCACCACAATTCTGGTCAAATGAATCCATACTTGTAGTTAATTCGGCTACTTTAAGACTTGCTTTACAACCATTTTTAATTAAGCGTTTGCCTTGAGGTTTTTTCATCCTAGAAATGGCATAAGTTATATCATGTGCAGAAGCAACGTTTATTCCTAAATCTTGAGCCAAATCATTACTTGCATGTTGGGTATGGAAACCCAAAATTTTCACTGCCGGAACGCCTAAAGCGCCAACTTCAATTGTAACTCCCATTCCGGCACAATAAATTACTCCTTGTGAAGCATTCATCAAACTAATTAAATCCACATAACCCTCAACAACAAAAATATTGTTTTTAGTGATATGAGGGGTTATGGCAGATGTTTCAAACCTGAATGGAATGACAAAGATTGTTTTATCAATTTTTTCCACTTCTTTAATTATTTCAGGAATATCTGAAGCTCTTGTATCTCCACCTAAAAAAAGAACATAAAAATCATCATGCTGATACTGTTCATATATTTTCTCAGGCTCTGATATTGGAACTCTGCTTACATATTCTGCCAGAGGATATCCTTTTATATTTACAGTATTTGTAATATCGTACATGTCTTTTAATTGTTTCATAGCTACCTTATTTGGAACAGTAATCAAATCTGCATAGGCTATCATTTCTATTGGGTTATAAATATCCTGTTCTATGTGAAGTTTGGGTATATTTAATTTTTTTGATGCTGCGATTCCTTTACGCACATCTCCTGCATTTCCACATGTTAATGTTAAATCAACAGGATGTTTTTTTAAAGCATTATATGTGCGGATAGTATCTTTTAAAACCAGTCTGGCGATTGTAAAATTGCTTCTTTTCTTTGTTGTGTTCCGTCGACCTTCACCTATTGAAAAAATTTCATTACTGTAAGGGCCCAATAATTCCATTGCCCCTTCACTATGAGTTAAAGATAAAATATCCGCATCGATTTTTTCAATGATAGGGATAAAGGCTTTTGCAGGAGCTGTTTCCGCTACAATAGCTATATTCATTTATTGCCCACCTTTTTTATATTGACTGTATAAATCAATATGATTATTGAAATTAAATAGAATAAAAGTACGACCAAATCAGTAGGTCCGGTTTCTATCCATATTATTAAATGAGCCAACAATATTGCATACAATCCAATGAAAATATTCTTGGCATTGATCTGCACTTTATAAATTAAATTTATTATAAATCCTAAGATTATCATTTGCAATGGCACGGCATATAATCCAAAATCCAGCAGTGCAGGTCCAAAAATTGTCGAAGTTGTTGAATGTGCATATCCTAATGTTGTTGAGCCAACAATCACCCTCGGATCTGAAGATTTGAAAAATCCCATCAATGTATTATATAATAATTGACCGTGAGTGCTGCCCTGTAGAAATACTGCATGGTCCAAGACCTGTAAAGTATATCCTGCCCTATAAAATAATAGTTCAATTGGAGTTGTTCTCCAGGCTTGCCATTCAATTGATTTGACTGCAATATATCCCACTACCACCAGCAATATAAATATGGCAATTATGGATAATATCAAATATTTCCATGGCAAATCCTTTGTATAATATGATGTTATCAATACGCTTATTACAATAGCCATTGCAGTTGTTCTATAACCGGTAGATACAAACAATAATAAACCTAATATAAACAATAAATAATATTTTTTGTTATCGTATTTTGCTATTAGAATATTAATTGATGGCAAAAAGATTAAATAACTTAATAACCATATCCTTGTTGCAGCACGTGCTTTAAGATGGCCGCTAAATAAGGGAATTCCTCCCAAGTAGATTAAATTTACTATTTGAAGCAATATTCCAATTATTACCAATGATAAAACTAAACGTTGCGAGAAAATTTTATTTATTTTTTCAGTATTCACATTAATTTCTTTATTCTTGAGAAAATAATTTGATAATACAAGGCCTATGATATAAAATATGATTCCTAAGAATATTACTCCAATAGTGTAAATATTAACACCAATTAACTTATTTAAATGATAATAAAAGGCTATTTCTGCAAATATTAAATAAATAATGACCAATAGAACAAATACCATTGGTGAAAAAATATCATATTTTTTATAATCCATAGTCATCTACCATAAAATAGTTAATTAGCCTAAAATAAATACTAAATATATAATTATATTTTTATAAAGTTATATAAACATTTTATTTTAATATATATTCAATTAAGTGAAAGAACATGTCTAATAAGGTACTTAAGAATAGTTTCATTTTAATAATTGGTAACTTACTTTATAGAGTAGGAGGTTACATTAACAGACTATTAATGAGCAGAATGCTCGGGCCTGAAGGATATGGGTTATATGGATTGACTTTACCATTTCAGGGAATATTTCAAATTTTATCTGCTGGCGGATTACCTCCTGCAATATCAAAATATGTTGCAGAATATAATGCAAAAGATGAAAAAGCATTGACCCGACAAGTTATTTATACCGCAACCAAGTTCATGGTTTTAATGGCAATATTATTGAGCATTATCTTATTATTTTCATCAGATTTTATTGCAAACGAAATATTTCATAAACCGCTGGTTGTATGGCCATTAAGAGCTGTTAGCCTGATAACTCCTTTTAGTGTAATTGTAGGAGCTATGAGGGGGGCATTTCAAGGTGTTTATAAAAATGAATATACTGTATATAATAGGATGGCCGAACAGTTAGCAACAATTGTTTTTGCTGTTGTATTTGTTTATTGCGGATTATATGCTATGGGAGCAGTATTGGGAGGAGCATTTGGTTTCATAGTTTCGGCTATAACTGCAGTGTTATTATATAAAAAATATATTAGTCCAATGTTCTATTCAGAAGATTCTTTAAATTTAAGTTTTAAGGAAGAATTAAAATTATTATGGATGTTAATTTGTTTTGCAGTACCTGTAGCTATTACTGCATTATCTGAAATGGCGATTTATGATGTTGGTACATTGGTTATAGGTGTTTTAATGTTATCTGCGGACGTAGGGTTTTATAATGCTGCTGATCCTATTTCAAGAATTCCCTTAGTTATTTCACTTTCAATTTCAACAGTATTGCTTCCTGCAACAGCAGAAGCTTATGCTTTAAGAAATCAAAAATTATTGCAGGAATATGTTGTTGACTGTTTAAGATATTGCATTCTTACAGTTATTCCAATGTGTGTGCTTATAAGCATGTTTAGCGTGCCTGTTATTCAGTTACTGTTTGGAGAAGTTTATACTCCGGGTTCGGGAGTTTTAAGTATCTTAGTGATAGGAATGTCTTTTTATAGCATATATATGATTAGTAGCAGCATACTTCAGGGTACCGGAAATCCTAGATTGCCGATGTATATACTGCTTTTGGGTACTGTAGTAAATATTGCATTGAATGCGTTTTTTGTTAAGCTAATGGGCATTATAGGTGCGGCCATTGCTACAACAATAACCACAGGGATATTAATGATTGTTATAATGCTATTGGTAATTAAGACTACCAAAATATCAATTCCCTGGAAAAATATATTGCTGGTGTTAATTTGCAATTTAATTTTAATGGTAGTTTGTTATGTAATTCCTAAAACATTAATTGGGTTAATCATAGGAATTATAATTGGTAGTGCAATCTATATTGTATCATTAATAAGGTTAAAAGTTTTAACAAAACGGGATATAAACTTTTTTAGTCAGTATATGAACAAAATCCCTATACTAAAGAAATATACTCCTAAAATAGTTAAGTATATTGAAAAAAGAGAACTACTATATGAAATGGAAGAGTAATGAAATATTATTTGCTGAATTACAATTCGAATTTTGAATATTTCATCAGATAACATTCGATTTAATGTAGTATCAGATTAATCATCCTCATTGGCGATTCTTTCAGATGCCTCTTTTCGAATTTCTATGTCATGACTTCGGGATACGATTAGGGGAAAGTATCCTGAAAAACTTATTTTTCTAAAAGCAGCCAATCGCACCTCTTTATCTTTATCATTCAGACACAAATCAAGCAATATAGCATCATCATGTAATTTATTGATTCCTTTTAATCTAACTTCAGGGTTGGAATGTCTGTAATCTGGTTTTAACTTATCCAACAATCCCATATAATCACCCCATGTATGGTTAAGTATTTATTCATATTATATATTATGTCTATGGATGAGTTTTCATTCATTGAATTTATTTATATATCACTTGAATAAATATCTTTAACTATGAATGAAGGCAACAATTTGAGTATTGATTTGGTGTCATCTCCGAAAAAATCATTTTGGAAACTAGCAATACCTATATTGTGCTTTGTTCTTTTTAGTGCAGTATATGGTCTTATAGACTTATATTGGGTTTCTAAATTAGATGCCCAGTCATTTTATGCCGTGAGCGTTTCATTACCTCTATTTACCTTAATCTGTGCTATGGGTGATTCAATTGGACAGGGGACTAATTCTCTGATGTCACGTTCAATCGGTGCAAGGGACTATGAAAATGCATATAGGGCAATATTTCACGGAATAATTATTTGTGTCATTGTCTGGTTTTTTATTATGCTCTGCGTACCGTTTTTAGATGATTTGCTAATCTTTGCAGGTTTGAATAAATCAATTGATTTGACTTTAAGATATTTGGTGCCTACATTCTTATTTTCAATATTTTTCATTCTACCCAATTTCTTTTCTGAAACATTGCAATCTGAAGGGGATTCAAAAAGACCTACAATAATAATAATTTTAGGCAATATCCTGAACTTGGTATTGGACCCTATTTTAATATTTTACTTCAATTTAGGAGTTGGCGGTGCAGCATATTCAACAATAATATCCTCTCTTATCACTACAATGATATTCATCTATTTATATGCTTCAAAAAGAACAAAAGTGCCCATTCATTTCAGATTTTCTAAATTAAACAGGCATGTGTTTTATGAGATAACCAATGTGGCATTTCCAAATTTCATTATAGATTCCCTATTCTGTACAATTTCTGTTTTCATAAACGGAGTGTTAATTAGGGACCTTGGCCAAATAGGAGTACTGCTTTATTCCACATCCATTAAAATCCAGGATATATTGATTACTCCACTTAAGGGATATGGCAGGGGATTAATGTGTGTTTCAGCCCAATTGTTCGGTTCTAGAAAAATTAAAGAACTTAAGGAATTTTATTTGTATGTTTTAAAGGTTTCAACAGCAACAATGATGGTCATTTACATTGTGTTCATAATATTTAGGGACCCAATCTACTATTCATTTTCAATATGGGGCATGGAATCTGGAGTCAAATATATTGCAATATTCGGTACATTCATTATACTCACTCGTGTTTTCTTGGTCATGGACTATAAAATAATAGATGCATTTGGTAAAAGTTATTACAACTTGGTATTCACTGTTATATTTATTTTTCTCCAAATAGCACTCATATCCATACTTGATTTCATAATTCCTTATGGGTCTTCAGTTTTAATTGGAATATTGATTGCACAGGTGATTATGACAATAGCATATGAAGTTTTCATAATGCATCTCTTCAAAAAATTTGAAAAAGAAATAGAAGAAAATACATTGGCTGTAATATGAATCAATTCAAGGATGGCCCACATTAAATTTTTAGTTGCGGTTTTTAAATTTTTTTAGTTTTGGATAATTGTGTTGAAAAGATTCCTTTAAAAACTTATGTATTTTCATGAAAGCTTCTGTGAATGACTATGGATACTATTTCTCTATTTGATTTCAATAGGCAGGCAAAGCATCAATAGCTCGGACTAGGTCTCTTGCAGTCAGTGTTTTGTTGTATTGGGTGTCATTTTGAGCGGTTTCAAATACGAATACATTATGATTCTTTTTTGCAAGAGGTATTGATACCCATTCAGGCGAAGTGCCTGTTTTGATAGTATATACGGGATAACTTAAATCGGCACCTACCTTATTGGCGTAATTCATTGTCATGCTTGATTTATTATCGACAACGCCAACATATCTCTGCAAATCCCAATAGTCTTCCATTTCATGAACATCTGCGATAACATAAGGATTATAATTCTCAATATCTGGAACAACAAATTCATTGGCTAACAGTTCGCCCATGTGTCTGTTGGTATTATAATCACTGGTATTCATTCCGCTGTCCTTGAAATTAAGTTTAATGAAGTATACGATAAACTTTTTATTAAGGCTGTTGTCCTGGGTAAAATTCATTAATGCATCATATGTAGCATTATGAATGCCTCCTTCAAGGCTATGGACTCCCAGTATTACTATTGCAGTATCGCTGGATAAAGCATTGCCGCAGGTTATTTTGTAAACGGTTCCATTGGAATTATTTCCAATTAATGTCCCGCATTCCTCTATATTTCCAATGCTATGATGTTTTCCTTGATTTGTAAAGGTAGCTATTCCTGCAAGAATAATAAGTAAAATTAATATTGCAAGTAAAATTTTAATTATTTTTTTCATTTTAATCTCATTTTATTATTTGTTTTCAATGTAATATAAATCCATCATCAAAGTTTCCAAATGCAAAAACATTAATCAATAGGACATTTGCATCTGTCTTCTCAAGAGGGGAAGTAAAAGAGTTTAATGTATCTTGTTATCAGATAAATAATAATATGTACCTATGTTATTAAACGAATTATCAAAGGAATATAACTTATTTGATAAATATTTTATGAATTGTAATATTTATTTTTTTTATATTGTGTTGGGTTTATATTAAAAAGAGGTATTTTTAATTTCAGGGTATTGATTTTGTTTTTTAACTCACACAAATCTAATTTTAAAAAATTAAATAAAAAAATAAGAAGTGATTCTTCAGTTTCAAATCACTTTTTTATCAGTCTCTTCTGAAGATGTCTCTTGTATATACCTTATCGGCAACGTCGCCAAGAATATCAGAATCAAAACGATTTGCGAGAATAACATCACTTTCATTCTTGAAACGATTGATATCGTTCACTACTTCTGATCTGTAGAATTCGCTTCCATCTTCTAATGTAGGTTCATAGATAATTATTGGAATTCCCTCTGCTTTTATTCTCTTCATGACGCCTTGTATTGCTGATGCACGGAAATTGTCACTGTTGCTCTTCATGGTAAGCCTGTAAACTCCGACTGTTTTAGGATTTCTTGAAATGATTTCGTCAGCGATAAAATTCTTACGCACAGAATTGGAATTAACGACAGCTTCTATCATGGTCTGAGGAACATCTTTGTAATTTGCAAGCAACTGTTTTGTATCTTTAGGTAGGCAGTATCCTCCATATCCGAATGACGGGTTATTATAATGTCCTCCAATACGAGGATCCATGCACACTCCATCGATAATCATCTGTGTATCGAGGCCTTTGGTCTGAGCATAGGTATCAAGTTCATTAAAGTAGCTCACTCTTACGGCAAGGTAAGTATTAGCAAAAAGCTTGATTGCCTCGGCTTCTGTTAAATGCGTCAATAATATTGGAATGTCCTGTTCAGGACATCCTGTCCTTTTTTCTTCTTCTCTTGCACCTTCCAGGAGGAGGTCTGCAAACATTTCACCTTCTTCTTTTTGATCTTCATCGCATCCGACAACTATGCGGCTTGGATGAAGATTGTCATAAAGCGCTTTTGACTCACGTAGGAATTCTGGACTGAATATGATGTTCTTTATTCCATACTTTTCACGCACGGATTCTGTATATCCGACAGGTATTGTTGACTTGATGACCATAAGAACGTTTGGATTAACTTTAAGAGTCCATTCTATAGCGTCCTCAACAGCTGATGTGTCAAAGAAATTATTTACATCGTCATAATTTGTTGGTGTTGCTATGATGACAAGCTCAGCATTTTTATATGCAGCTTCCTTATTGGTAGTTGTATGGAGATTAAGTTCCCTTTTCCCCTCACGGGTTTCTTTAAAAAATCTTTCTATTTCATCATCTTGTATTGGGCTAATGAACTGATTTAATTTTTCTGCTTTTGATTCTGTTGTTGTAATAGCAGTAACCTCATGTTTTTGAGCTAGTAGGACAGCAAGGGAAAGTCCTACATATCCTACGCCTGCAACTGTAATTTTCATTATAAATTGCCTCCTTATATATCCAATTTTCTATTATAT
>NZ_JBGULU010000200.1:0-7702 GCF_045116495.1 Methanobrevibacter sp.
GTGTCTGCTCCTCCATAGGAACACCAGTTGCAACAAAACATTACAATTTTTACATCATCAGCCATAGAGTTTCTCCTCCTCTATAAATATTTTTTTGCGAATTTAAAAAACTAACGTCTTTCAAATTCAAATTTTAAAGTTTTTTAAAAAATTTTAAAATCCTTTTTTTAAGACTTACTGTTTAGGTATGCCTTAAAATCACAATTTCTGTACGTAATGAGCTAGCTCAGCATTACATTATGTACTGATTAATATATTTCATTTATAATTAATATAAAGGTTACTTAGAAATTAAATTCAAAAAGTTTATATACTATAAAACAAGATTTTTCAAAAACAGATAAAATAAGTTAAAATAAGAAAAAAAGAAAAAATAGATGGAATTACATTCCATCAAGACTCATGTCAATCATTCTTTGAGTTTGCTCAGCTAATTCGTCAGGAAGACCAGTGATGTCCATGTTTAAAAATCCTCTTACAATCATGGATTCTGCATCTTCTTCAGCTATTCCTCTTGAAGTCAAGTAATTAATTTCATCTTCTGAAATTTTACCAACTGCCGCTTCATGAGACATTTCCAAGTTTGCGGAACTAGCTTCAAGTTCAGGAACTGCATAAATAAAGCTATCATCAGACAATACAAGCCCATGACATTCTAAATGTCCTTTAACTTCAGGAACAGTTCCAGCTAAGTGTCCTCTTGCATATATTTTAGATTCATCCTGAGCAACAGCTCTAGAGATAACTTCTCCTCTGGCACCTTTAGCATTCAATAAAACTCTTGATCCAACATCGATAATGGAATCTTTTTTACCTCCTTGAATACTTTGGAAAATTGCTCTTGAATTTAAACCATCACAATAAGCAGTAGGGAATGATTGGATAGTACTTACAGGACTAGTTAAAATGTAATTGTTAATATAAGTTGAATTATCGCCAACTTTGACACCTGTTCTAGGACGTACTTCAACTTGTTCAGCCCAATTGTGAACCATAGTAAAAGTGATTTTGGAACCAGGTTTTAAATACATTTCAGACACGCCCACGTGCATTGCTGAACCTACATCATCTCCAGTTGCACATCCAGTGATTAAATGCAACTCTGAATTTTCCTCAGCAATAATGACATTGTGTGCAGTCTGCATAATGTCTTCATCACTAATGAACATACATGCTTGTACAGGCATTACTTCTTTAGTTCCAGGAAGTGATCTTACAAAGTAACCGCTTTTTACACCAGTTTCCTGTTCTCTTAAAGCAGTTTTTGCTGTGTATTTATCTGCATCAGGTTTTACAACATTCCAAAGATAATCCTCAAGCCAGTTGTACTTTTCTAAAGCAATGCCTATATTCATTACTTCAATGGAACTTGACATAGAATTATTTGTGAAAATATTACTCTGGTCAACCTGTAAAAATGAACCTGACCTGTTTTCCTCATTGGTATCTACACCAACCTGCAGGAGATCTTTTTTAGTTTGCTTGTCCAAATCATTCAAATCATCAATCATGTCCAAAGCATTTACAGTCTCATCAGTGAAATTTTCAATAGTAATATCAGCACCTAAAGCTGCTTTTTTATCTTTAGCTCTTTGAGCATCTTCATAAACATTGCGCACACTCAACACATCCATTAAAACCGTTTTTTCTAATGTCTTCTAAAATTTCAACAGGATTTCCAGAACAAGAAATTACTCCATCGATTAGAACATGGGCTTTATCAGCATTTACAAAGTTTAAAATGTAACCTAAATGAGTAATTAAAAGTCCACTTCTTTTTCTTGCACCCTGTGGTTTATCTTTATCAAGCAAAGTACCTATTTCAGAAGCCAATAATTCAACATTTTCTATATCCACACCGGAATCTGGTTCATCAAACATGGTGAAATCTGGCATTTGAGCTAATAACTGTAAAATTTCAGAACGTTTTACTTCTCCCCCAGAAAATCCTAAATTAACATCTCTGTCTAAAAATTCATCACTAAACTTAAGCTGTTTTGCTAATTGTTGCATTCTAGGATTTAATTCTTCGTCCATATCCTGATGAGATTCTATTTTTAATAAATCTCTTACGGAAACACCTCTAATTGAAGGGGGTGTTTGAAAACTTACTCCAATACCTAACTTAACTCTTTCAGCAGTAGTTAATTTTGTAATATCCTGACCTTTAAATTTAATGGAACCTTGAACTACTTCATATTGTGGAAAACCCAAAATAGTTAAAAACAAAGTACTTTTACCAGCACCATTAGGTCCTAAAAGAACATGAGTTTCGCCTTCAGCAATAGAGAGATTCACATCTTTTAAAACCCTTTTGCCGGAAACCTCAACTCCTAAATTTTCTATTTCAAGCAACATATAATCACCTTTTAAAAATTAAATATGAATTTGTTATACTATTATAGTTATAGCATTACTAAATATAAATAGTTAACAATAGTAAAAAAAAATAAGAAAAAAGAGAATAACTGAAATTATTCAGTTACAATAATAAATTCGCCGACTTTTTCAACTTTAGCAAAAGGAACTAATAATAAGTCTCCATTCCTTTTAGCACCTTTTACATGGATATTACGGTCACTTTCTACTCTAATAGCAATATCAACAATTTTACCAGTTTTTTCATTGATGATTAATTCATCTAATACTCCAAGGATACGTGCATTGTTGGTAGCTACTTGATAATTTTTAATTTCACTCCATAATTTCTCTTCTCTTTTAGGAATTTGTTGTTGTTTATTTTCCATTTAATCACCTGATAAAAATTAAATCTAATTATATAAATATTTAATTTCATTATATTTAAATATAATATTCTTGGTACAATTTTTCTGCAACTTTACTATCCAAAAGGGTATTTATATTTAATGCCAATTCCCTTTTTGGGATAATTAATTGAGCTTCATCCTGAACAATATTAATGCTTCTTAAAACATTTAATCCTGAAGGAACATAACCATTAAATTCATATGAATAATTAAGCCCCAAATCCTTAAAAATCTCAACGGGAACTAAAGTTGATAGGGCATCTTTGCCGCATTCAAGATAATATTGTAAAACATAATCAATAGTTTCAGTTGATATGAAAGGTAAATCGGCATTAATAAAAAGTAGAATGTCTTTATCTGATTTTTTTTCGAAATAATCCAAAATAAAAGACAAGTCTGTTAGGTAACTGTCTCCTGATGTATCCAATATCTGAAAATCCTCATCTAGAGATTGCAAATATTCTGTTGTTTCGGGAGTATGATGACTAACAGCAATAACGATTTCATCGATTAATTTGGATGGTTTGAGATTGTCAAGCACATATTTAATTAATGGCTTATTGCATAATTTAAAGAGAGGTTTTTCGCAGGGAACTTCAAGTCTTGTTCCCATACCTCCGGCCATCAAAATTGCATAAATCATTGAAAATCACATGAATTTAAGCGAATTTTCCACCCGCCATTTTCATACGATCTTTAAGGATACATCTTCCTCCTTGTTTACCTCCAATAGGAACTTTAGGAGTACCCATAGAGTTCATACAACGAGCCATAATTGCGGAACCTAATGCAAGACCATCTTCAACAAATACAATATTTTCAAACTTGTCCTGAACAGCTTCTAGAATAAGCTGAGGTTTGCGTCCTGTGATACCTGCCCTACCTGTAATACCTAAAGCAGAACCTGGAACAATCACATTTTCCTCAAATGCAACATCTAAAACACGAGTAACAATATTTCTGCTTACATAATCCAAAGTTGAAAGCAAGGTTGGAAGACCATCCGCATCATAGAATTGTGCACCCAATTCCATTAATTCAGGAAGTTTATCACCATTAAATCCTACATCACAACCAATTAATGTAGTGCCTGCTTTTTCAGCAGCTTCAGGATTTACAGGAACAGTTCCGAATCTTTCAACATCCAATGGAACTTTAGTAATATTGACCAATTTATGAGCTTCAAGTGCATTAGCTTCAGCTTTTTTATGATCTGCTTTTTTCATTGCTTTATCTGAATATAAATCTAAAGCAGCACCATTTTTCTTATCTATTTTACCAGAACCCCTCGCTAAAGAGTCGCTTACAACACCTGCCAGTCCTAAAAAGTTACCAACAGTATTAGCATAAGGTTCATTGTCATTAACAATACGTCCTGCCAATGTAGAACCGAAATCCAATGAGACACAAGGATTTCTATAGTCAACATCAGTCCATTTTGCACCTAACTTAATTCCAGCAGTAACAAGTTCACCTTCCATTTCATTTGCAACAGTCTCTTTACCTTGAGGAGGAACTACACTAACAACAGCCCCATCAAACATGATATTTTCTAAAAGAGAATGTTTTTGCAATCTTTCAGGAAGTTGTGAGATAGTCATTGCAGGAGACATCTTACGTGGTGGAATATCTGCCTCAAGACAGCCATCTGCAAGAGCAATAATAAGTTGACCCGCTTCTTCAGCAGTTGCAAAACCTGCAGTTACACCAGTTGACCTTACAACAAAATCCAAATCCTCATCTTTATCAACTTGACATTTCTTAAGTGATTCTAAAACAGTATCCCTAATAAGCTCAGTTACGGATTCTTTAGAAAGTTCAATACCCCAAACTGTCTTACCGAATACTTCTTCATTTGGTTTAGGTTTTCGGATATCCCTAGTCATTTTCACTGTTTTGTTAAGCAAATAAGACTCACTAGTATTTAAATTAGTAGCCATAACAATAGATTTTGTAGTAGTGTTACCTAATTCAACAGAAGCAGTGACATAAAAAGTATCTGGCTTTTTCACAGCTCCTGGACTTGCTGGACCTGCTCTTTGAGCTCTTAAACTAGCTAAATTACCTTCTTTAGAATGAGCAATAATAGGTTTAGGACCTCTATTAAAAATTTTACTTAAAAAAGACATTATCAACCTCTCCAATATAAAGTTAATTAATAATCTCTTTTTAAGATAATATAAATTTTATTAAAATAATGTGAAAAAAATTGTTTGAAAAAAAGTTAAAAAAAATAGAAAAAAATGATTAGATGAAACTAATCATCTAATCTAGACCCCATTATCTATAATAAGTTGTTAATTGGGTGTTCTTCAATAGGTTCGGTACCGATATCTTTTGCTGCTTCAGCAATCATGATATCTGCCATACCACATGCAGGGAATGCAAGTCTGGAGTTTTCGATAGGTCCGAAAAGAACGAAGTCTCCACCAGCCATTTGTTGAACAATGTTTGAACCAATATCACAAACAGGCCATGCTTCTTTGTGTTCTTTTTTGTATGCTCTTAACCAGTCCCATGCGGATGGTACGTTGTGAATACCGGATCCTACTGGGTATCCCCATTTAGCTTTTACAGCGTAAGCGGTTCTTACAGCAGGTCCTGCACCTTGACCTAATGGAGTAACTGCTACATCCATCCATGGTTTAGTGATTCCACATTCATCAGCCATTTCAAGGATACCTTGGTCGATTACAGCTCCACCAGTTTCCCAGATTTCGATTTTACCTTCTACACCTGGAGTCATTGGGTTGAAACCTAATAAGATGGATGCATCGATGTCAGAGTTTTTGAGAGCTTCAATTTCGCCAGGTTCTGCAGCCATACTGATTGAGTTGTAAACAGCTCTTTCAGCTAATCCGACTTCTTGAACATACTCTACACCTGCGATTTTTGCAGCAGCTGCAGTTGAGTCTATAAGGAAAGGTTTGTCACTGACGTCTCCTACAAATTCTAAGTATTTTACCATAGCTTCTGCAGTAGCACCGAAGTTTTGTATAACACAAGGGTTTCCGGTTACATCAGACATTTCTTCCATTGTTTTAATTAATCCATCAGCAGCGTCTTTATCAAAGTCCCCTGCTTTTTCATCACTAATAATTTTGTGTCCGCCGTAAAAGATTGTTCCTGCTAAAACGGTAGGGTATTCACCAGGTTGTCCTCCCATTTTTACGCCAGCAATATCTACGACGAGTTGTTCTTTGTCAAATCTAAACATAAGTATAAACCTCCTATAATAAGGTAGATAGCATTGTAGTTATTCCAAATTTAATAGCTACAACTAAAATAATTAATCCAAGTATAATACCATATAATATACCAACATCTCTACCAGTTTGTTGGCCTAAACGTTGGTAGTATTCCCCAACAGTGAAATCAACTTTTTCTTCTGCTTCATCTAATTTAGCAACAATTTGGTTGAAATCATCTGAGGAAACCATTACTTGAGGTACTGATTCTTCACTCATAATAACACCTCTATAATCCTGCTGCTTTTGCAATGAAAGGAATAATTACGATTAAAAGTGTTGCTATGCAAGCACCTATAGCAAATCCTTTAAATCTGGTTGCGAGTAAACCAGCAAATAATTTACCTTCTCTTGCAAGGAGTTTTGAACTGTACTCTGCATCATCTGCTGCAGTTTTCATTCCATTTATATTTGGTTTATTTGAAATTTGTACCATAATTAATCCTCCTTAGATAATCAAGAATAAAACTCCAACGATTAAAGTGAAAGCTAATCCGATCATTATACCTTGAACTTTACCAGCATAATTACCTGCCATATTTCTTTGAATAGCACCGACCATGTCAATTTTAGTGTTAATATCCCTAATTCTTGCTTCGATAAGACCAGTTTCAGCAGAAACAACTTTTACTGCTTCTCCTTCGTCTTCTTCTCCATCGTCGTCATCAACAGAAATAACCATAGCTTCTTCTTCAAAAGCACCTGGATCTTTTTCTACACATTCATTAATTTTTGATTGAATTGCTCCAATATCTTCAGTATCGATTAAATCAATAATTTCTAATTGATTTTGGAATCTTTCAATACCGTCAAGAGGAACATTTTCTACGAAAGGAATAGCCCCTGTAGCACCAATAATTTTCTTTTTATCTGGGTCAGCACCGTTATCGTATAATGCTTGAATACTTTGACCGGTAATGTGACCTTGCACTTCAGCACCAGCTAATATTAAGAAACGAATATTAGGGTTTGAAATAATATTTGCAACTACTTTTTCTATTCCTAAGTTTTCTGTTTTACATGGACCTGCAATAGCTGCACCGGATAATTCAGCTTCAATGTGAGAAGCTAATGTGGTTACTGCAACAGGACTTTCAGGATCACCTACAATGTAATCCCCACTGATAACAGGCCAGCCATCTGCAGGAGCTTTTTTATCAGCCATCTTAATGTCCTCCCTAAATTCTATATTAATTGATATAATTTAAAATGTATTTAAATATTTTGCAACTTTAAAATGACAATAGGTATTAACGAGATTGATTAAATTAAGATTAATGAACATCAATGTTGAAATTTTCTATCTGATAAACAATGGCCTCAGCCATCCGCACCTTGATTTTATAATGCCCCACCTCAGTGATTTGGGAGGGCTGACATTCTATGCCATACTTCTGGCAATACTGCTTATACTTAGCCGGAAGGATGTTTTCGGCCTTGGCAAATACTGGGGGCTTGTGAAGCTTTTGGCCCTTTCCCTGATTTTGACAGTTGTGGTTACCGCCTTTGCAAAAATTCTCTTCTCACAGCCCCGTCCGTTTCTTGTTCTCGAACACGTCAATGTCCTTACCTCGTCGATTGACCCCAACTCATTCCCGTCAGGACATACCGCAACAACACTAAGCACAATGACCGTGCTGTTTTTAAGTGCCAAAAGGTATTTTACACGTTATAATCTGATAAGAG
>NZ_JBGULU010000201.1:0-38342 GCF_045116495.1 Methanobrevibacter sp.
AATGAAAACTGCATCCGGTTTGGATCTGCCCTCGACAATAGCCATAGCTCTTGCAATCATCAGCTTCAAACTTGAACTTTGAGCTGAAAATCCAAATTTTTCATATGATTCATCAATGTAATCTAAATCAATTTCAGGAAGAACAATTTCTGCACCAAATTTATTTGCCGCTTTTTCAATTTCTTTTTGAATTCCACTATATTCTGTTCCACATGAAACTAAAGCAATTTTAACCATATTATTATTCCTCCTCAGCAGTTTCTTCAAGTGAATCTACAAATCTGTTAATTTCATTTACCATCACATATGTTTCATCCTGATTATTAGGATATGTAAGTTCCAAAACAGGAATTCCCTTATTCCTAAGTAAAAATATTGACAGTTCATTAGTTCTAGCACAGCCAATACAACCGAAACCATATGGAGCTCCATCAACCACAATAGCTGCTTCCGCTTCATCTATAAGAGGTCCGATAATCGCCATTCTTCCACGAACACCGGAAGGAACTTCGATAGCCGCATATTTAAGACCTTTAATTGGGTCTTCTTCAGTAATATTCATCGGTGGAGAATCAATCTCCGGGTCTTTGATTTTTTGTCTAATTTGCTTTTGAAGAACTAAAGGAGTATGACCTTTTCTTTCAAGTAAATCTGCTAAGATTAATGAATTTGGAGGATAAATAGCTATTTTAACCATATTTTCACCTATTCTTTATTTTCTAAACATTCATTCATGATTTTTTTAAATTCGTCAACTTCAATTGGTTTTTTCTCTTCCAATTCAACTTCTTTAGGATTATCCAAAGCTTCTGAGACAAAACCAAGTATTCTGTATTCTTTTTCCATTTGGTGGAATCCTTCCCTAGGTCCAAATCTGTGACCTCTGCATCTTCTAGGATCTCCTGGAGCAAAACCCCTTTCTTTTGTGAAAATGTGGCTCGGATCTAGTTTTCTTATTTCTTCGATTGCTTTATAAACATCTTCACTTTTACCACTTATCATAGATCCGTAACAAGTGTTCTTTATTGTAAGAGGCAAACCAAGCATATGAAATTCACTTACTATCTCCTGTTCACTTACATGAGCTCCCGGCCCAATAAAAATCATACGAGTAATTACATCAGGGTCCCAATCTTCCTTACCCAAATCAGGACTCATTGTTAGATTCGGTGACATATACTACAACTCCTTCTTTTAATTTTTCAAGATGATCATAATCAGAAACAATCTCGCCAACAATATTTGTTGCTCCAAAAGTTTCTGCAGTTGGTCCGAATTCAGTGTTATCTTCAAATCTAACACCAATCAAACCTGCACTTTTAGAAGACATGTTAGTAATACCAACTTGACCTCTTATTACTTTATCAGTAGGATTATTTTCAGGAATCAAACCTTTAGCAGTTTTTTTATCCCCTTCAAAAATAACTATGTGCATTCCAGGCACTGCAAAGTGAACCTTTATCTGACCGATTGGATTTTCCAAAAGACCGGACAATAGCTTGAAGTATCTTACAGACCTTGGCGCATTATCAACAAATTTAATTTTACATAAATCATCTTTATTGATAGATTTAGTTATTACTTTACCTTCTTTTAGGATATCAATCGTATGTAGTGGATTTTGTTCGATAATAATTGCATCATCATCAATCAATCCATCAATTAAATGCTCAACACCAGCTTCAGTTAACATTTTTGTAGCTTCGCCTTGAGTTTTACTTAATAGCATTAATCTTTTCTGTTCTGATTTGACTGTAATAAAGTCATTTTCTTTTGCTATATCAATAAGTTCCATACCTTGAACAATATTACCTACAGTTGTGTGATTTGGAGTTAAAACTCTGTTTTCACGATAGATAAATAGTTTTCCAACACCTTTTCCATTATTCCTGATAGTCATTGTTCCACGGTTTCTTTTGGTGGTATGTTCCTTAGGCTTTTCAAGACCTTCAAGTTCATAAAAACCAACAAAAGATTCACTATCAAAAGAAACTTTAATTCTGCCATCTTTAACTATAGAAAATAAATGTTCAACACAAACCGGCGATTTTTCATCGATTTCAAAAGAAATATAAGTGTACAGCTCATTTCCTTCCTCTAAAACAATGCTCAAATCAGACACTGAAGCACTATCTGTAGTGGTGCTCCTCTCAATGATTGGTTCAATGCCTGTTACCTTATCATCATCAGTAAGATGTTCCAATGTCTTTTTACCTCCAATAATCCGAGCAAAAATACCCTTATTATATGGAGGCACACTATAAACATTTGTGGTATTCTCTTTAAGCATTATCAAATGAGTGGACTCATTACTAAAACTGGATAAACTTAAAACAACGTCCCCTTCAAAATATTTAAATTCATCATGAGTAGGTTCCAAATCAGTTACGATAGGTCCAATTGCTACTTCAGTAGGAGTAGACCATCTGATATCTAAATCAACAAACTCTTCATACTGATTTTTCCAAACGTCAACTAATGGTTTGGCTTCATCAGATTCATCGAGCTGGAGGATTATGGAACCTTGAGTTGTTTTAATTTTATATTTGCTTATATTTTTTTCAAGTTCCTTTTTTCCCTTAATCAAACAAACAATACTACCAGGAGTATATGGAGCATTAGTCTCCTCAATAACATCTTGAATTGAAGAGCCTTCCGCCACATCCATTTCTTCTCCATTAATTTTAATTAACATACAATCTCCTAATAAGAATTTTTAATATTATATATTTATTATTTTATTATATATTAAAATTATTTATTTGAATTTCAAAAACTATATTAACACAATATTCTAACAATAATAATAAGGAGGGAAAAGAAATGCAAATTACCAAAAAACATGTTTTTTCTTTACTCGCAATTTTAATACTGGCCATTGGTGCAATCTCAATAGCCAGTGCATATACCGGAACAGGATTTACTCATAGCATTTCAAGTTCAAAATATTCAGACATGTCCGCATCAGATATTTTAAGCAAATACGATGATACTGACTGTAATGTTGAAGAACGGGCAGTGTGCACAGAAGTTGTTGACGGAGACACAATTTATTTAAGCAATGGTAAAAAAGTGCGATTTGTCGGCGTCAATACCCCGGAAAGAGGCGTTGAAGGATATGTTGCATCAAAAACTTTCGTTCAGAAATTATGTTTAAACAAGGAAGTGGGTCTTGATATTGACAATTCCAAACATTCTGACAAATATGGCCGTACATTAGCTGTCGTAATTGTTGACGGCAAAAATGTAAACGAGATGCTTTTAAAAGAAGGTCTTGCTGAGGTAATGTATATCCCACCAAGCGAATTTTATCCGTACAGTTGGGCAAATGATTCGACACACATTCCAACCGCACATCACACCTATGCAAATACGCAGTCAGATGCAGGATCAAGTTCCAGCGACTCAGGAAGCTATATTGGAAACTCCAATTCAGGAAAATTCCATAAGTCAACCTGCAGCTGGGGTCAGAAAACAGCCGATCACAACAGAGTATATTTCAATAGCAGGAATGATGCAATTTCACAGGGATACATACCGTGCAAAGTCTGTAATCCTTGAATTTTTTTCTTTTTTTAAAATGAGATAAATATTGATTTTAAGTTTAAAAAAAACAGAAAAGATTAAGACCGTCAATAAGTTTAACCATCTTAATTTAAATATTTGATTACTTCAATTTCTCTTTCCAATTTGTCCAAATCATCCTCTTTATCTGCAATGTTTGAATAAAGCAAACCTAAAGAATAATTTCCTATACTTTCCAATATTGGAATTATAATAGCCAAATAGATTATGAATCCTACATACGGAATTGCAATTACCCATGAGGAAACAAATGAAGCAACAATCATTAATATTGCCATAAATATTAACCATTTGATTATATTGCCAACACCAATATTTCTGATATCTTTAATGACCTTATGCATTTTTAAAGATTCTGACAGACTATTCAAATAAGCCAAACGAGCTTTTGCAAAGAATAAAAGAACTTCAAATAGAATATAGACAATTAAAACTATAAATAAAGCCAAACCCATAGTCAGCAAAAAGCCGATAATATTCAGGTCTTTTAGCATGTCAATACTTGATATTCCCAAAGTGGACAAAGAAATGAAAAATACTGCTGCAGGAACAATCATATATACAATTCTCAATACGAATATCCTAAGAGTATTATATATGTCCTGTGTAAAACTTAGGGAAGGAAACATGGCAGATTCATTCAAACCTATTTGAACAAATGACAACAGATATCCCGGAGTAATTAGAATAAATAAGAAAAATGCAATAACACCACAGATTACAACATATCTATTGTCCAATATCATACCAATAGGAACTATAGCAACCAGAATAAAAAGAATCATCAGGATTGGCAATTTCTTAATATTCCTAAAAGGGTATTTCAATGAGTTTGATATAATTTTTCCTACATCCAAGAAAACCACCTTCGATTAAAACATTTTTTCAAATTTCCATCTGATTAAATAATTATGCTATCTGAATATGAATACAGGATTTTTTTCTTGATTGAAGACTTCTGCCTGTTCATCACCATAATTCAAATATAGTGAATTTGAATCTGTAACTTCACCAACCACATTGGCTTCTATTGAGTATTTTGCTAAATATTCTTTGATAAAGTCACATTTTTCTTCGGAGGCAGTGAAAACAAAACCTGAACCCGGATAAGATCTGAGCCAATCCACCCATTCCACACTTTCATTTCGAGGAATATCTTCAAGATTAACAACAGCACCTCTATTGGAGGTTTCTAAAAGCATTTCCAATGTTCCCAATATTCCGGGGTTTGAAATGTCCTTACCTGATTTAATGTAATCATTTTCCGCCAGGTATTGAACAGCAGTAATCTGGTCTCGGACCAATTGTGCATCCTTGTCATATGTAGTATCCCAGTTTAAGCTAAACATTTCATGAGGCTTCCCGTCCAAGTCTATTGCGACAATTACTTTATCACCGACTTCAGCTCCAAAACTTGTTATCATTTTGTCTTTTTGAGCAATTCCAACAATAGCTACTCCTAATGAGTCCACTTCACCGTCAGGATGCAAGTGTCCTCCCACCATTGGAACGCCAAATTTCAAGCATCCATCTTTAATCCCATTTAATAAATCCTCATAAATCTCATCATTACTTATTGACATTATGTTTACCATTGCAAGTGGTTTTCCACCCATTGCAGCAATATCATTAACATTAACAAGTACAGAACAGTATCCTGCCCAGTAGGGGTTCACATTCATTATATCTCCCCAGATTCCATCGGCGGCAAGCAATACCACTTGATTATTTCCAATGTCAATAGCTGAAGCATCATCTCCAATGTCAATGACAACATCTCCTGAAACATTATATGATTCTTTCAAAAGAGAAATCACATTGTCAATAGAGCTTTTACGGGACACTCCCTTAAATTCTTGAATTTCACTAACGAGATTTTTAAAATCCAAAGATTACACTTCCTTTATTTGATATAATTAATTTTGTATTTGCAATTAATATTTTTTATTATTTCGATGATTTTGTCTTTAACCTCATCGATGTTTGAATAATCATATGTAATCTGTTCATCACCGAACATAATCCTTTTAATATCTTGACCGCAGACATCATCAAAACCACTTTCAACCTCAAAAATGATAGAATTTTTTACCTTAAATCCAGATTCTACGACCTTGTCCAAATCACCATCAGTTATTCCAACTACTGGTATATCAAATCTGTATAAAATATCAGAGGATATCAATGTTGTGTCATCACCAACAGTGATGACCAGTGATGAATCCCTGAATTTATAAACATCCTCACCGGCATGATCCAGGAATGTTACCTTATATTCCTTGCAATCATCATGACCAATAACCCTCGGTTTTACTTTAGCATGTCTTAAAAGACCGGTTTTAATAATGGCGGATTCCAAATCAACTTCCCCCAACTTTTCAAGGCCATGCTCCTTAAGTTCCCCGCCAATAATATCCACAATATGGTTGTCCTTGGCGATTAAAGTGAGCTTGTCAGAATTTGTTTTCCCAATGACAACACTGTTAACCATTATATTTTCACCTGGACTTACACCATGAACTATTCTCTGATTAATCCCCACATCATCTTGCCTAATGTGATTATTGTAAACCTCTTCAGGTGTGACAACGGCCAAATTTAGTTTTTCAGACATCTCATCAACCATATCCAATTCATTATTCCAAGGTATGACACTACCATCCTCTTCACCAGGCCTTTCAATCTGTATAATTGGAATGTTATTATCATCAATTTTATCAACATAGTGATTATAAACCTTATATCCAAATACCTGACCTGTAACATCAGATTTTCCATAATTAAGTAAAAATATCACATCAACATCCTCATCATGGAATATTTTTAAAGAGTCACTTGGAACCAGCTTTTTTGAAATGTCAATGACATTTTCCAAACTAGCATCAATTACTGCAGTTCGACCCATGGTTCCACCCAATCTGACTGAAACTTCACCATATTCTTTAAATAAGTTAATTAATTTTAATGCATATCCAGAATCAATTATATTGGGTCCATGAACCACAACTCCTATTTTCATTTGTTCACCTTGATTCTTTTTTTGAAAATTTCAGATCCGCATATTTCACAATCATCGAATGGATAGTCTTCGGGAAACTCCTTTTTACAACCTTGGCATACCTTTTTCCAATTGTATATTCCCTTAATCCCTTCGGTTATTACACCGGAATATGGAATATCCATAATTTTTAATGTGTTTT
The DNA here is from genome assembly GCF_045116495.1 of Methanobrevibacter sp. GTDB lineage: Archaea > Methanobacteriota > Methanobacteria > Methanobacteriales > Methanobacteriaceae > Methanocatella. The sequence goes on from NZ_JBGULU010000201.1 coordinate 6,786, forward strand.
GGATGGTGTAATCATCAGTAATTACCTTTACATTCTCTCCCTGTTGAGATAGCATATATGCCAATGCAATCAATTTTTTGTCCGGTAATGACAATCTTAAAATATCACCACTTTCATAAATAATATCATTAACACAACATAGATACTTCAAATTTACATCTTGTATAACTAATAGCTTATCATTGAGCGCAGCATCAAATTTCAAACGGGATTCGAAATCTTTGATTTCTTCAGTGATTTCGGGCACTGTGAAATTTTTTGAAGATGTGATTTGAAACCCATTAATAAATGCAGAAGCATCCAACACATAACAAATTTCCATGATTAATATTTACAAAATAAAAACTAATAAATCTTAGCAATATCTTGAAAACCATTACAATATTGACTTGAAATTGTAATGAGTTGGGAGAAAATTGGGAGGTAATATCAAGAAGACTGGGAAAAAACTAGAAAAAATTTGGAAAATAATTGTTAAAAGATTGGAAACAAAGTGGAAAAAACTTATAATAGATTTTGGATTAATTAGGAAGGAGTTTGGAAAAATCTATTTAAATTTAGATGTTAAAACTGATATTACAGAAAAATTCTTTGAGATTTAAAGAATTTTTTTATCAAAAAAACAATAGGAGACAAAAAATGTACACATGCAACGAAATTAATGGAAACCTTAAATTCCTTGCACAATCCGAAATCCGATTAAAAATTCTAAGCGAACTTTATGAAAAGCCAGAAAATATCCGTGGGCTTGTTAAAAAGACAAAAATCAATTATAGTTCTGTTTCAAGCAATATAAGCAAATTAGAGGAAAATGAATTTATTCACAAGATTGAAAAGGAATACTACCTCAATCCAATGTCTAAAATTTATTTTGAAACTCTGATGGACTTTAAAAGAAGCATCGACATAATAATTGACTATGGTGCTTTTTGGAACCAGCACAATATAAATCAGCTCAGTATTGATTCAATGGAGAACATCATTGATTTAAAAGACTCCAAATTAATTGAAACAACACCGCTAGACATCTATAAAACACATAATACAACTAAAAATCAATTAATTGAATCAAAAAATGTGAAAGCTATTTTCCCATATTTGCATCCGGAATATCCTGATTTAATTGAAACAATATTGAAAAATGGAGGCTCTGTAGAATTGGTCATTCCAAGAGTCCTTTTTAAGGCAATAATGTCACCAATTAATGACTTGGTAAAAAAAGATGCAATCAATCAGGGAAGACTGATAGTTTATACAGTTACAAACGAATTGAATTTGTACCTTACAATTTGTGATGATAAAATGAGTTTGGGACTATTTAAAAATGACGGCAGCTTTGATCAAAACCGAATTCTGGTCTCAGATGATGAAAAGTCACATGAATGGGCTGAAAAGCTTTTTAAACACGTGAAACATATGGTGATAAAATGACCAATCTTCAAACAAAAAGGCAACTAAATGAGGAATTCAAAAATGTTAAATACATATTGACATCCAGCATGCGTACAAAACTACTTTTGGCGCTATATGAAATTCCAAAAAATTTAGATGAATTAAGGAATGAGTTAAAAAAACCTTCCGCTACAATATTACACGGACTGAAAGAACTGGAATCAATTAATTTAGTTAGACGGGCACAGAAGTATTATGAACTAACATCAAACGGATACCTCCTGACCACTAACATGATTAAATTGATTGAAAATTGGTATTCTTTAGGTCGTAGCGAAGTTTTTTGGGACAATCATGACCTCTATGACATTCCGGATGAAATAATTAGAAAAATATATCTTTTAAAAGATGCAGAATACATTAACTCAACAACAAGTGATTTATCAATAGCATTCAACAAATACATTGAATTAATCTCCAATGCAAAGAACTTACACATTATCCTGCCAATATACTCAGAAAATCATTTCAAACACATCATTGATCTTTTAAATAATGGAAAAATTGAATATTTGAAATTAATCATTAGTGATGAAATATATAACTCAATTAATGAAAATGAGTTATTTAAAAAAGAATTACTTGAAAACGAGAAAGTGATTTTTAAAGTCATTAACTTTAATTTAAAAATATTTTTAACTTATTCGGAAGAATTCATGTCCCTAACTTTATTCTTTAAAGACGGACATTATGACGATTCTCAGATTTTAATTGGAAAAGATGAGAATGCAATAAAATGGGCAAAAAGCCTGCTAAAGTATTATGAGGGATATTAATGAAACAAACAAATAATATCCAGAGTATGTTAAATATTACTGATAAAGAACTATTTACAATATTAATAAGTGAAACTGGTGGACAAACAAGAATGAGAATTATAGATGCACTATTAAATATGCCAAGCAATGCCAATCAATTATCAAAACAGCTGAAACTAGATTACAAAACAATAACATATCACTTGGACATTATTTGTAACCACAAATATGCAACTAGGGAAACATTTGGAAAAATAACATTTTACTACCCTAGCGATAAATTAATTAAAAGGTTAGACGAATATAATCAAATTAAAGGAAAGATTAACAACCAATAGGAGACAATTATGAAAAGTGAAACATCAAAACAACATCAAAATGAATCATCAAAAGACATCTCATGCGGTGTGATAACTCTCAGCGACAGTAGAAAATCAAAAAAGGCAGATTTGTCCGGTGAATACATTTCAGAAGAAATTGCTGCCCGATACAAATTATCCAAAAGGAGTTTGATTCCCGATGAAAAAGAAGATCTGATTAATGCCATCGAGGAGATGATATCAGAAGACATTGATGTTATTCTAACAACTGGCGGAACCGGTCTCGATTCCAGAGACATTACTGTTGAAACTGTAGAAAATCTTTTCGAGAAAAAACTTGACGGTTTTGGAGAAATCTTTAGAATGAAATCTTATGAGGAAATAGGTTCCGCAGCATTGCTTTCAAGAGCAACTGCAGGAATCTATAAAAAAAGCATAATATTTTCTATGCCGGGCTCTCCAAATGCAGTGAAGACTGCATTAGAGATAATAATTGATGAACTTCCTCATTTTGTTCATCATGTGAAAAAATGATGAAATTAATTTTTCATCATAATTCTATTTTTTTAAGCAAAAAATTCATCAACAGTTATCAAAGGTTCCAGTTTTATTCCCGTTTTTTCAAACTCTTCAATGGCCCCTTCTTGCCTGTCGACAACAACAAAGGCTCTTTTTACATTTCCTCCATTATCCTGGATTGCATTGATTGCCTTGAGAAGTGATCCGCCAGTAGTGGAAACATCTTCAACAACAATAACATTATCTCCTTCATTTAACTCACCTTCAATGAGTTTGGAAGTACCGTAACCTTTCTTTTCTTTACGAATCATCAATAATGGAAGTTTTGATTCCAGAGAAACCGCAGTAGCTATTGGAACTGCACCCAAGGCAGGTCCTGCAACTTTATCAACATCTTCTTCGGCTATTTTTTCTGTAATAAGCTTTGAAATGGTTGATAAAATTTCAGGCTCAGTAATAGCTTTCTTCATGTTAATGTAGTAATTGCTTTTCTTTCCTGAAGATAAAGTAAAATCACCTTCAAGAAATACTTCATTTTTCTTCAATAAATCAATTAAGTATTCTTTAGAAACCATATTAATCAATTAAATATCATCTTCGCCTTTAAGCAAAATTTTGTCTCCAATTACTTTAACCATTTCCATTGGAATCATATTTTCGCTGGATTTGATTTGTTCAGAAAATCCTGTCTTTTTAAGAACCAAGTCAGTTACTTCAAAGGTATGTTTGTCCATGACTACATCACTTACCTTACCAACAATTTGAATGTCAGCGTCAAGAACTTCTTTGCCAAATAATTCATCTTTAACTTTCATATGTTCACCTTATGAGATATATTGTATTTTCAATTTAAAATACATTTAGATTCATCATTTCTCATATCATGGTAAAATTCAAGATTGTCCTCATCAAAATCAACTACATGAATCATATCATATATTTCATCGTCAAGTTCTGCATTAATGTCAAGCAATTTATTGGGATAATCTTTAATTAAATCTTTATTAAAAGCCAATCTTTTCTCATTTTCAAAAATAGCTCCATAATAAATATCAGCTTCAACCAAATCTTGGAACATGTGACTTCCAAATGACAACTCCGGAACATAACCCACTTTACTGTAGGATTCTTCCAAAATAGCTCTGAATTGACTGATTTCTGCAAAAACAACAGGAATTCCGAGTTCGGGAGATGATGTTCCGATTCTTCCAGGAACTATCAGCATTGAGGTCCGGTCATTTTCTTTGCAATATGAGTTAATCTCACCAATTATTCTTGCAATCAGGCTCTTTTTGGCATATGGATATTCGTAATACTTGTGTGAGTCAACATAGACCAATGTACCTATGTTTTCTTTTCTGGAACGCCCCATTGACGCCTTTTTAATGTGGAAATAAGTTTCACCGACATCCTCCGGTATTTCAATAACTTCTTTTGTTGTTGAGATTTGAAGCGGCCTGCACTGCAGGAGATTTACAACAAATGAATTATCCGCACCTATATTGACAGTATATTCCACATCAACCGGATAGTCATAGGCAGTTTCAAGTGTTTTGAGCAAATCCTTCATCATTGCAATGAACTTGTCATTGTTGACTATGCCGTTACAGTTTACAAATACGATTTCACGTCTTCTTCCCCTTTCCCTGAATCTTCTTTCAGCTTCAGTATCATGTTCGATTACAGGTCTTTTAGCATACCTAGGCAAAACTGAAAGACCTTCTTCGACTGGAATTTCATGCAGGGAAATTTCCTTTAAATCAAGAACATCCAAGGAATGCTGTGAGTATTTATGGCGTTCTGCAACATCAGGGTGGTCTATTGCATGAGGCCTGTCTAAATTAATTATCCTAGGATAATCATTTTGAGTTCTGTCAACCGCTTTGGTACCGAGACCCATTACAAGCCTTAACATTCCTCCATTATGTCCCATGTCCGGCTGCGGAGAGTATGGGCTGTATGAGAATCCAACACCCGCTATTGTCGGGAAGAAATAGTCTTCATAATATGATCCTGACACCCTTTGAACCAGAAGTCCCATCTGTTCATCACAGTCATCCAAATCATTTAATGAGCGGTATTCCAAAGCTGAAATGTTCATGGTACTTGCGTAAACTGTTTTGACGGCTTCTTCAAATGCTTCAAGTCTTTCTTCAAGAGACCCTCTGTTAACACAAAAAACAGATTCGTATTTACCTGCAAATGCATTTCCGAATCCGTCTTCCAAAAGACTGCTTGAACGCACAATTATTGGGCTTTGACCGAAATAATCCAAAACCCTTCTGAATTCGTTTTTTATGTCATCTGGAAATGTTCCGTTTTTAAGACCTTCCTCCAATTCACGACCTGCTTCATAATATCCTTCCTTTGTTCTCTGCTTTACGCGAATGTTCCACAAATCATTTGAAACTATGTATGTGTAGAATAAATCGGAACCAATATAAAATGAATCATCAGGTTCAAAATGTTCATATAAATCTGGACGGTCCTTTTCAATGATTTTACGAGCAAGTAACATTCCGCAGGCTTTACCCCCTATCATTCCACTTCCAACCAGACGGTTGTAGATGCTGATATAATCCTCATAGTCAAAGTACTGTTTGACTTTTTCAATGACTTTATCGTCTTTAGCCAGCATCATTGAACACATTAAATCACATTTGTCTGATACGTCAACCCCATTTTGGTGCAGGAGTTCCGTAGCTGTAAAGAATCTTTCCCAGCTGTCAGTACTCTGCTCATTATTGAATGCGGAAGCGGAATTGATTACCTGATAAAATTTGGAAACCTCCATTCCATCAGTCAATGTTGTTACACTGCCTGTTTCGGGATCATACTTATGGCCTAAAAACATTGTTTGAGAGTATCTGTTCCATACTTTTAAAGGATGAACATAAACATCATTGTTTTTGGAATAAACATCCAAAAACAGCTGGGTTGTCTCTCTTATTTTTGCAATGGATTCAAATGAGTGCTTTCCACGAATAACCGGGAAAAATGCAACCGTATCAAGAATGAACAAATAAGGACATGTTACTCTAAAGAAATTTCCCATCATCAAATCTGTTGCCCATGCCGCCTGCAGGTCAGACAGACAGTCAAAGACATAAAAGGCATCAAATCCCTCTTTTGTTATGATATTGTGGACTTCCAATGTAAATGATTCGAATTGCTCCATCGGATCCACCTTATAGATTTTAATCCCGTCCTTTTCAATCATTGCAAATTCAGTATCCGGATTCTTTCTTTCGGCTTCAAGTTCTTCAAAATCACTTTCATCCATTGGGATTAAAGGCTCATGCTGACCGAAATTAATGTAAATTAAATTTCTTTTATCTTCCAGAGCCTGTTTCACATAGGGATTTACAAAATAGGAAAATTCCTTTAAATTTGAAACCTGCCATACTACATTATCACCTAGACGAATATTGTCTAAAGTTTCGTCCAACTCGTCAATACCTGATTTAACTCTTTCGAAAGCCGCCATTAAAATTCCTCATTTATTCAGTTTTTTAGTTAAAATCTATTCCATTTTGAAAATATGTTCAATTTAATATATAAATATAGTGAATACCATTTAATTTGTCGGCAAAATGACTTCCGAAGCGTTTAAGGTAATATTGAATTTGAAATGAAAAAATGTAATTAGTATAAACAACATAGTAACACCATTAAATAAAAGGTGAAGCTATGGAGATTGAATGCTTAACAGTATCTCAAATTAACGCCTACATCAACAGAAAGCTGAAATTTGACAATAATTTGAAGAATGTCTACGTAAAGGGTGAAATATCTAATTTCAAAACATATCCAAGTGGACACAGTTATTTTACCCTAAAAGATGAAAAATCACAAATTCCGGCAGTGATGTTTAAAGGAAGAAAATATGGACTCAAATTCCAGCCCGAGAACGGAATGAAGGTAATCATTAAAGGCAAAATTGAAGTTTATGAAAGAGACGGCAAATATCAGCTATATGCTTCAACAATGACCGAAGATGGAATTGGAAACCTACATATTGCTTTTGAACAATTAAAGAAAAAGCTTGAAAAAGAAGGATTATTTGCTGATGCCCACAAAAAACCGATTCCAAAATATCCTCAAAGGATTGGAGTTGTTACCGCACAAACCGGCGCTGCCATAAGAGATATTATAACAACAATCAGAAGAAGATACCCTTATTGTGAAGTTTTGGTATTTTCAACACTCGTTCAGGGAGATATGGCTGCAGGCCAAATTGTACGCCAAATAAAACATGCCCAAGAATATGATTTAGATACATTAATTGTCGGAAGGGGCGGAGGAAGCATTGAAGATTTATGGCCATTTAATGAGGAAATTGTTGCACGCGAAATTTATGCATGTGAAATTCCGGTCATAAGCGCTGTAGGCCACGAAATTGACTATACAATATCTGATTTTGTAGCCGATAAAAGAGCTGCAACACCAACCGCCGCCGCAGAAATTGCAGTGCCTGAAATAAAAGAAGTCCAATACAAAGTTACTCAGTTATCTCAAAGAATCAATAAAAGCATTAATGATAAATTAACTCTGAATAGGGCAAAAGTTGAAAATATATCTCAAAAGCAGATATTTAAAAATCCGGAATCAATTTATCAAATCAAAGAAATGCATTTAGACAGTTTGATTAACAAGTTAAATTTTACATCCTCAAACATTATTTCAGAAAATAGGAATAAATTGCTTAAACTCGAGTCAAGATCGGTTTTAAGAAATCCTGAAGAGGTAACTAAAGCCAAAAAAGAAACATTTTTAAGAAATGTTGAAAAATTGAAAATTTTAAATCCGCTTTTGACATTAAAAAGAGGTTATTCGATAGCTAAAATTGATGATAAAGTCGTATCAAGTGTAAAAGATGTGAAAAGTGGAGATGAACTGGATATTGAATTTGATGATGGAACAATTAATACAAGGGTGATATAATGGAAGAATTAACTTTTGAAGAAAGCATAGAACAATTAGAAGAAATCGTGAACAAATTAGAAAACGGTGACGTGCCGTTGGATGATGCCATTGATGAATTTACAAAAGCTATGAATTTAGTTAAAGTATGCAATGCTAAATTAAATAATGCTGAAGAAGCTATTGCAAAAATAGTTCAAGATAATGGAGATATAGTGGATTTTAATCTTAAAGAATAATAATTAAAAAAAAAGAGAAAAAAAAGAAAATTATAAATCGACAGCATTAGCATCAAAGACATCAATTATGAGGTCAGTTGAAACTAAATCTTGAATATTTTCCCCGAATCTGATGAAATGATCTGTTTGCAAATGTGAACCTAAGATTTCTTTTGATTCCCATTGTTCTACAAATAACAATGTGCCATCTGCAGTATTAGAATATAAATTATAATCTATATTCCCATCTTCTTTTTTAGTGTTTTCAATTAAGTCTTGTGCAAATTCTACAATTTTTGCACATGCATCTTCATCTTTAGGAATTGCTTTTGCCAAAACCATTATCATTTAAATCACCTATATATAACTATGCTCATAGATGCATATATAGTTAAATATTAGGAAATTATGAATAAACATTTACATAACTTCCAATATTCAACTACTGTTGAAATTAAATATCATAAGATGTCCAAAGATATTTAGAATACAACAATTTATTAATAGAGCAGTATAGAATAGTTATCTAAATTTACACATTATTGTTCAAATTGTGGAATTCCAGTAATTCTAAGTCCACCATAATGGGATCTGTACTTAATGTTCAATCCAATTAATAATGGAGTGATTTTTTCGATTATCCTTGATTTTTCTAATATTCCACAGTCGATTGCTTGGATACCTGGAAGTTTATTAATGAGTTCAATTGCAACTTCTTTAGCTTCCTTATCATCCCCTGCAATTAAACAATCACAGTCAATTTCATTTGGAATATTGGACAAATGGGAGTTACTGATATTACAAAATGCACATATTACCTTTGCACCAGTTCCATCGAGGATTTTAGCAGTCCTTTCTGCAGCAGAACCTTCCATTAAGTCAATGAAACGGAAAGGTTTTCCACCGATAGCTGTTTCAAGAGGAACAGTTGCATCAAGAACAATTTTATCATTACAAAATTCTTTAATACCTTCAAGAGTAGGTTTTTGAGCTGCAAGAGGCACAGTGAGGATTAAAACATCCCCAGCTTTTGCTGCATCTTCATTAGCCATACCTACAATATTTAAATCATAATCTTTAAGTTCTTCAATTGTTTCTTCAACGATAGTTAAAGCTTTTTCTTCTTTACGAGATCCAACAATTACTTCAACGCCTTCAATTGCAAATCTTTTTGCAATTCCAAGACCTTGTGGACCAGTTCCACCAATAACTGCAACTTTCATTAATATCACCTTATTAAAAAAAAGAGAATATGTAATGATAAAAATCATTACACAAAACGTGTTTAGTCAAGATCTAACATTACAACAGGTTTGATTAAGTCTTTAGGTTTGTCTTTCATCAAGAGTAATGCATCTTCGATTTTTTCAAGACCTTTGAATTTGTGGGTAACTAATAATTCTGGGTCTTGTCTGCCGCATAATGCTAAGTCAGCAAGTCTTTCCATTCTTACTGCTCCACCAGGACATAATCCGTTTGTAATGTTAATGTTTGACATACCGCAACCCCATTCTACACGAGGGATTAATACGTTGTCAGCACCACTTAAGTAGTTTACGTTGGATACGGTTCCTCCTGCTTTTGCGGATTTAATTGCTTCAGCCCATGTGTTTTCTAAGTTACCACCTGCAATAACTACTGAGTCTACACCAGCACCGTCAGTTAATTCTCTTACTTGTTCGTCGATTGGTCCGTTTTTGTAGTTGATGATGTCGGTTGCGCCGTATTTTTTAGCAACTTCGACGGAAATTGGACGAGTACCTGCTGCGAATAGTCTTCCTGCACCTAAACATTTAGCACCAGCAATAGCGGAAAGACCTACTGCACCGATACCGATAACTAATACAGATCCACCTAAAGGAATGTTTGCGTTTTCGGAACCCATCATACCGGTAGACCACATGTCGGTTAACATACATGCACCTTCGTCGGATAATCCGTCAGGGATGAATGTTAAGTTTGCGTCTGCCATGTTTACGTGGAATCTTTCACCGAATACACCGTCTTTGAAGTTGGAGAATTTCCAACCACCGAGAGGTTCGGTTGTTTGTGATGGGAATCCTCTTTGTGCTGCTTCGTCATCCCAGTCAGGAGTAATAGCAGGAACAATTACACGGTCACCAGGTTTGAATTTTTTAACCATGTCACCTACTTGAACAACTTCACCAACAGCTTCGTGACCTAAAATCATGTCTCTTCTGTCACCGATAGCGCCTTCCCATACAGTGTGAATATCGGAAGTACATGGAGATACACAAGTTGGTTTAATGATTGCATCCATTGGTCCACATTCAGGAACTTCTTTTTCTACCCATCCGATTTCATTGAGTCTTTTCATTGCAAATCCTTTAAAAGTTGCCATTTTTTTCACCTCTTTTAATTAAAACATTCATACAAAATTTAAGTGTAAAAACAAGTAAATATAAACAAAAAATGTTTATAAATAACCCGTCTAAACACTTATTTCATTAAAAAACATGATTAAAAACATGTTAATTTAGAAATAACTAAATAGAATACAAATGTTTTCTATTTTAATATATTACAAGCCCCATATATAAAAGTTACTACTTATCAATGTATAGTATTAGTATTACTAGATAAATATTGATTGGATAATATTTTTAAAGGTTCATGATGATTTTCTATTAACATGATTTTAATTAATCTGAAAACAAAAATTTTCAAAAATATGCTAAAAATTCTCAATACCTATGAAAATATAATATTAATTAAAAAATTAAAATTAAATTTCAAAATTACACGGTGATGTAAAAAATTCATGTTGATGATAAAAATTAATATCGATGAAAAATTAAATTCATATCGATAAAAAAATTAATATCAATACTAAAAAAATTAACTCGATGAAAAATTAAATTCATAACGATGTAAAAGAAAAATTATGAAAAAATGAAGAAAGAAATAAAAAAAATTATTTCAAAATATACTTTTTATAGGAGTAATAGAATCTATATGCATCATCAATACCTGATTCTTCATCAACTAAAAGCATTTCAGAATTATCAAAGACAGAATCATCATAGAATAAAAATATTGATGCAAACTTGTCAGAGACTGTGAAAAAGATATTTGACAGATCTTCAACAATATAATAATCAATCTTTTTATCACGGACTAATGCCTTAAAATAATTTTCAGAATCTGATTTAATTATTAAATCATGGATTGTTTTAGTAGTTAGCAAATCCAAATGTCCCTCATGATCAATTAAAGCTTCATATATGGAATCCATAAAAATCTTTGAAAATACAGGTAAAATCATGCATATATCTGTAGATTTTTTAATATTATCCAGATATACGTTTATAGGCTTTGCGAATTCTGTGATATTGGACTTTACCGATGAAACAGCACTGAATGAAGAAATGTCTTTTAAAAAACGATTAGGGATTGATTTGATAGAATGATCTTCCCAAAATCTCTCCAAATTGTCAATATTTTCAAAATTTAGTGACAGATTCTCTAGATTTTTAGCAAATAAAAAACCTATAGATGTGACAACATATTTTTTATTAGGTAAACGTGTAATAAACTTACAAGATTTCAAGTCGTTTAATCCCCTAGAAATATTCCCAGATTTTCTATTGAACTCCGATTCAAGTTCTTTAATAGTTTTATCGGATTCATATAAACTAAGCAATAATTTTAATCTTGTTTCAGATGCAAGAATAAATTTTAAATAATTAAAATCGTTTAAATTACTATTTTCATCGAAAAAAATGGAACTAATAACCATCCCCCCTGCCGTTTGGATAAATAATATCCTCTAATGAAACATAATCTCCACATAATTTTTCATATTCCTCAAAAAGCTTCAATCCAAATTCTATAGCTTCAGGATTAGTGGAAGTGATAACTGCATTTTGATTGAACTCTCCATTTTTAGTGTAAAAAGCTAAAACCAAACATTTATTAGAAACTGTGAATGCAAATTGAATATTGCAATCATTCGGTTTTAATTTGACATATCTATTTTTTATGTTAGGACTTTTAGGCACATAGTCTTTAATAAAATTTTTTACAGCTTCAGAAACAGCATCAGGAAGAATCAATTCAACAGTACAATCATTATCAATCCAATAACTTATAATATCATCATGTTTTGGATGGAAATATGGAAATATTCCTTTTAAAAATTTAAATCCCATCAATGAACGTTGAAAAATTTCAGTAGCTTTAAACAAATCAACATTATTGGATTCAATTAATTTAGATCCCTCAAGTGCAGATAAATCTTTAATAGTATCATTATCAATATCTATAAGAGAAAAATTTAAATAATCAGAGTTTTCTCTTAAAAAAGAACATGATTTGTTAAAAGAAAGTACATTAGTTAATTTAATCTTTGTTTTATTAAATAAATAAAATTTGTCTTCAATACTAAAAATAAAATTTCTTTGTTCCAGTTTATTTATATTATCCAGTATAGAACTATAGCTATAACCTGTTTTTTCTTCTATTTCTTTAATTGATGCCGAAGAGTTATATAAACATCCTAAAATTTTCAAACGAATTTCAGAATTAATTAAAAACTTAAGATCATCTTGAATATTTAAAAAGCTATTTTTTTCAAATATATTCCCCAACATAACACCACCTAAAGATATGCTAATTTATATTTAATAAAATATTTATACTTTTTAACACATCACAATATTAATAAAATATTCTATAATTTTATTACTTTTTAAATTATTAATGTTAAACATTAATGTAAAAAAAATATTATAACTAATAGTTGGGAATTGTGAATTATAGATAACGCAAACTTTAATGTAAATGGATAAAATAGTTAATCCAATATTCCAATAAACATTTTATCGGATAGCTACTGCAATTTTCATTTATTCTGCATGCTAATTTTAAAGCATCCTCTTTTTCAATTAAATTATTTTCAAATTCGTCAATCAAGTTTAAAACGGAAGTTGTAATTGCCACATTTTCCTGCTTTTTCATGTCTTTTTGTAACTGACGAATAAACAGATCTTTATCGTAATCCAGATTATCATAAAACTCATTGATATCCAAGGTATAACGATTTAGTCTAACTAATGCATTCGATTGTGAGTTTTCAGATATCCAAACTTGTTTTTTAACTGCCTTTTTAACGGATTCGCAAACAGCACTTGCAATCAATTCTCCTAATTTAGAGTGTTTGCCGGCATTTGTAATCGTATTTGAGGATTCCAAATTAGAAAATACACATAAACCGTCAGTTCCTGTTCCTGTTGCATAGCCATTAGAGTATTGTGACGGAATTTTCAAATCATTTAGTGCAACTGTTTTTGCCTCAGTTGCGGTCATGAATGCTTCTAGCAATGTCTCATAGCCCAAATGAGCATTAATTAAAATGATTGTATTTATTGTACCGAACCTGCCGTTTTCCTCATAATATGCTGCAGGGTCACCTGCCCTTACTGCATTTGTTCTAACCCCTGCAGTTGTCAATGCAACAACTTCCAGACTTTTAAACGATTTTGTTACAATGCTCACATTTTTCATTCTGGCAAGAGTTGTTAAACCGGTTGAATAAGCGGAATCGATATTTAATGACCAGCAATGCTGAATTAGATAATCACCAACATCATGGTTTTCAAGATAATCAATGTTTTCCTGTGACAGATGATGGTTAAAAACGCTTTTGAAGTTGTTGGAAAATCCCCCATTCAACTTAGAAGTGGAAATTCCATTACGTTTAACATTAAATTTAACAAAAATAGTATCTTTTAAGTAATATATTTCATCATTAACTGATGATTGGAAAAATAGTCTGTCTTTCATAAAAATAAAAAAAAGAAAAGAAATTATGAAAATTTCTTTAAATCTACATCATTGGAGGCATTCCGCCAGCCATGGATGGGTCCATACCCATGTCTTCTGGACCTCTGGTTGATGCAATTACGTCATCGATTCTTAAAATCATTTCAGCTGCTTCGGAAGCAGATTGGATAGCTTGTTTTTTGACACGTTTTGGTTCAATTACACCAGCTTCTTTCATGTCTGCTACTTCACCAGTGAATACATCTAATCCCATGTAGAATGAGTCTTCTTGAGCTGCTCTTAAGTCTACTAAGGAGTCAATGCTGTCTAAACCTGCATTTTCAGCTAAGGTTTTTGGTACGATTTCTAAAGCTTCTGCAAATGCGTTTACAGCTAATTGTTCTCTACCAGAAATGGATTCTGCGTAGTCTTTGAGTTTTTTAGCCATTGCGATTTCAGGAGCTCCTCCACCAGCGACAACTTTGTCGTCTTCTACAGTTGCTGCGACTACACCGATTGCATCTTCGATAGCTCTTACGATTTCATCTACGATGTGTTTGGTACTTCCTCTTACGAATAATGTTACGGATTTAGCTCCGCTGCATTCTTCTACGAAGATCATTTCTTCACCGGAGATTTTTCTTTCTTCTACGATTCCAGCATCTCCTAAGTCTTCAGCAGTTAAGTCATCTAAATTGGTAATTACGTTAGCGCCAGTTGCTCTGGATAATTTTTCAATGTCAGATTTTTTAACTCTTCTTACAGCTAAAACGCCTGCTTTGGACAAGTAGTGTTGTGCTAAGTCGTCAATACCTTTTTGTGCGAACAATACGTTTGCACCTGCTGAAACAACTTTGTCAACCATGTCTTTGACCATTTTTTCTTCTTGTTCGATGAAAGCTTGCATTTGTGCAGGGTCAGTGATTGTGATTTCAGCATCCATTTCAGTTTCTTTAACTTCTAATGGAGTGTTGATTAATGCGATTTTTGCTCCTTTGATTTCGGAAGGCATACCTGGGTGTACTCTTTCTTTGTCTACAATTACACCTTCAACTAAGGTGGATTCTTCAACAACAGCTCCATCTTTTTTCTCGATTTTGATGTTGTCAATATCAACTTCACCATCATCAGCAACTGCTTCAACAGCATCTACGATTAATTTTGCTAATGGTTCACGTGCTGCTTCGGTTCCTTTACCAGTCATAGCAGTCATAGCTACTTTTAATAACATGTCAGAGTCAATATCATCGATTGCAATTTCATCTAAGATTTCTTGTGCTTTTTCTGCTGCTTTTCTGTATCCCATAGCTATGATTGTTGGGTGAATGTCAGAGTCAAGTAATCCTTCAGATTTTTTTAATAATTCTCCAGCAATAATAACTGCAGTAGTAGTTCCGTCTCCAACTTCGTCTTCTTGGGTTTTTGCTACTTCTACGAGCATTTTTGCTGCAGGATGTTCAATATCCATTTCTTTTAAGATTGTTACACCGTCGTTGGTTACAACAATGTCTCCAAGTCCGTCAACTAACATTTTGTCCATACCTTTTGGACCTAAAGTAGTTCTTACAGTTTCAGCCAATACTTTACCGGCTAAAATGTTATTTCTTTGTGCATCTCTACCGACAGACCTGTTAGTACCTTCAGGTAAAATAAAAATTGGTTGTCCTTGTGCCATAAATAATCACCTTTTTTTAATTTATAAATAATTAGATCAGTTTAAAAATCAACATGAGAAAATAAGTTATAGTGTTGACAAAACCTTTCTACTTAATACATGAGTTTAAGGTTATATAAATACTTTATGGTATAAAGTAAATTAAAGTAAGAAAAAGACAAGATAGAAAAAACACCACAAAAATAAGTACCATAATTCTTGCATTAACATCATGTAATTTTGACATCACAAAACTAAACCATTAAAATTATTATAGGCTCTGATGATTAAACAATAGGATAAGTTTAAGGAATGATAAAAATTATTGGGACAGGTAGATGAATGGACAGAAATATAGAAAAAACTAAAAAATAAAAAACAAATGGGATAATTAAATCCCATTAGACTCAGAAACCCATTCCAATTAAGGAATTTGAATAATAAAAATTATCTATGTTGTTTTTTCTCCAACCTGAAAGGAGGAGTTCTTTCAATTGTATCATAAGCTTCTTGCTCTTCTTGAAGCTCATTAAAGAAAGTATTAATCTCTTCCAATCTTTTGATTTTATCATTTTTCCTGTTTAACTCATTTTGAAGATTGAGGTAATCTTCACGAGGAACAGTATTCTGTTTTAAATATTTGAGCTCATTTTCCTTGGAGTTGACTTCAGATTGAAGAGAAAGATAATCATCACGAGGAACAGTATTCTGCTTTACATACTCCAACTCTTTTTCCTTAGATCCAATTTCAGATTGAAGAGAAAGATAATCATCACGAGGAACAGTTTTTTGCTTTAAAAGTTCAAGCTCATTTTCTTTAGAAGCAATTTCACTTTCCAAATTATTTTTGAGTGTGATAAATTCTTCACGAGGAACAGTTTTTTGCTTTAAAAGTTCAAGCTCTTGTTCTTTAGAAGCAATTTCACTTTCCAACTTATTTTGGAGTGTAACCAATACTTCATGAGGAACAGTATTTTCTTCCAAATATTCAATTTGAGTATCTTTTGATGCCAATTCAGTCTCCATTCTGGATTGAAGGGTGAGATAATCATCTTTAGGGATAGTATTTTCTTTAAGAGTGCTAATTTGTTTATCAAAACTAACCATCTCATTTTCATAGAGAGTTTGAAGATTAGTATAATCTTCTTTAGGGACAGTATTCTCTTTTAAAGTAGTAATCTCATCATTCATTTCATCAATCTTAGATTCAAAATCAGACTGGAGATTATCATATTCCTGTTTAGGAATAGTTTGTTGCTTTAATATATCAAGCTGGTCATCTTTTTTAGATAACTCATTGTCTTTTAAAATAAGTTCGTTATTTTTAAGCTCAAGCTGTTTTTCAAGTTCCAAGATCTGAGTTTTGGACTCTACATTATTTTCCAATTTGATAACTTTGATTTTATATTCATCAATAGATCTTGAAAGTGAATTGATTTGAGCTTCTTTTTCTGCTACACTTTTAAAAGATTCATTTAATCTTTCATTAACTTCAGCCAACTCTTTTTTCTTATATTCTCTTAACTGTTCAGCAAAATATTCCTTAATTTCATCAAGAGAATTATTTACATAATCCAATTCATAGATTCTGTCCTCTTGATTTTTGATTAGGCTATCCTTTTCTTCGAGTTGTTTTTTCAAAAGATTAATTTCATCTTCTGCTTTAAATTTTATAACAGAAACTTCTCTTTCTTTTTCTACAATATCTTTTTCGAGTTCTTTTATCCTTTGTGGAGTTTTATCATTAGCTTTCTCAACTTCAAGCTCAGTTAAGTCCAACTTTAACTTATTAAGCTCTAATAGGCAAGACCGAATTAAAGATTGTAGAGTATCTTTTTCAGCATCAATTCCTATTTCCATTCTATCCCTTAGTTTAAATTTTATCCCAATATCGAATTCAAATTATTGAAAATTTATGAATTTGAATATTTCGATATATTGTACAATATAATTCCTTGCTATAAATTATTTATTTTATACTATTTAAATTAAACCCTTAAATTAACCAAAAAAAGAAAATAAAAACAATAAGAAAAAAGATAGAAAAAACAAAAAAAATTAAAAAAAATAGAAGAAAAAAATTGATAAAATTAGAGTATTTTATCATTAATTAATTCAGCATTCAAGATTGAAGCTCCAGCAGCACCACGAATAGTATTATGTCCAACAAGAACATATTTAAAACTATTATCAAATGCTTGGTCTTTTCTCAATCTTCCAACAGTAACTGCCATACCATTGCTTGCGTTTCTGTCCATTCTAGGCTGTGGCCTGTCATCTTCTTCTTTAACAATTACTGGATTTTCAGGAGCTGAGAATAAATTTAGTTCTTGTGGTAAACCTTTGAAGTTTGCCATTTTGTCACTGACATCAGCAATGTCAAAATCATCAGCCAATTCAATAAATACCGCTTCGGTATGACCATCAATAACGGGTACCCTATGACATGAAGCACTCAATTTGAAATCTGCATTAATTACATCAGTACCATCGAATGAACCCAACAGATAGAGTGATTCGCTTTCCATTTTTTCCTCTTCCCCACCAATGAACGGAACGAGATTATCAACAATAGCCATTGAAGGAACTCCATTATAGCCTGCGCCAGATACAGCTTGCATTGTTGATACTCTAACTGATTTAACATCAAAATTATCAACAATAGGTTTTAATGTTAAAGCTAAAGCAATAGTTGAACAATTAGGATTGGTTACAATGAATCCGTCCCAATCATTTTCTTTTTGCTGAGCATCAATCATGTCTAAGCATTCAGGATTAACTTCAGGAATCACCAATGGAATATTTTTCTTCATCCTGTGCGCACTTGCATTACTTGCAACAACATAGTCCTTTGCATATGCTTTTTCAACAGTCAGTGCAAAATCAGCAGGAAGGGATGAAAATACAATATCCACATCATTGTCCATTGCTTCAGGATTAGTTTCAATAACCTTTATGTCTTTTACGGATTCAGGCATCTCGCTGTCAAGATACCAGGTTGTTGCATCTTCATATCTTTTACCAGCAGAACGTGAAGACGCCGCCAAAGCTGTAACTTCAAAATCTGGATGGTTTTCAAGCAATTTGATAAATCTTTGACCTACCATACCAGTTGCGCCAAGTACACCAACATTAACCATATAAATCACCTATTCTAATCCTAAAACATCATTCATACTGCTAACAATACCTTTTTGAGCAGTAGGAACATATCTAATAGCTCTGATAACACCGGCAATGAATACTTCTCTGGTATGTGCCTGATGTTTAACTTCCAATCTTTCACCGTCACCAACAAACATTACTGTGTGGTCTCCTACAATGTCTCCACCACGAATTGCATGAACACCAATTTCTTCAGAAGTTCTTTTGCCTACCAAACCTTTTCTTCCGTAAACTCCAACTTCTTCAGGGTCACGATCCAATTCCTTTGCAATTACTTCAAAAGCAGTCATTGCAGTTCCTGAAGGCGCATCTTTTTTCTGATTGTGATGCGCTTCAATTATTTCAATGTCATAATCATATAAAAGTGGAGCCAATTTCTTTAAAGTGTTGAAGAATACGTTTACTCCAATGGCCATGTTTGATGAAATTACTGCACCAACATTATTCTCTTTAACATTTTTAATGTTTTCAGCCATTTGCTCTTCAGTAAAACCTGTTGTTCCAACAACGACATTCACTCCACATGAAGTAGCTACTTTAATTGCATTGACAGCAGCAGGAGCAATGGTAAAATCTACCAATACATCAGCGCCGGATGCTTTTAAAGTTTCCTCTAAAGCTTCAGAACCAGTAATTTCAACACCTAATTCATCGATGCCTGCCTGAAGACCTGCATCTTTTCCTGCAAGAGGAGTGTTAGGCATTTCAATAGCTGCAACTACTTCCATATCATCTTGTTCTGTAATTTTTCTAATAATACCGGAGCCCATTCTTCCTGCAGCTCCAGTAACTGCGACTTTAATCATAATAATACCAACTAAATTAAATCAGATTCTTTCAATGCTTTTTTAAGAATTTCCAAGTTTGCATCTTGCATTTCACATAATGGTTGTCTAAGAGGTCCAGATGGAAGTCCCATTAAATTCATTGCAGTTTTAACAGGAACCGGATTACTTTCAACGAAAAGAGCTCTTATTAAATCAAGCATTTCATAGTGAAGCTCAAATGCTCTTGTATAATCATCATTTAAAACACTGTTGACCATTAAAACCATTCTTTTTGCATCGATATTTGCAGATGCACTGATTACACCGGTTGCTCCAACTGCCATAAGAGGCAATGTTAATGAATCTTCACCGGAAAGAATATTGAAATCATCTTCAAGTCCTTCCAAAGAAAGTGCCCTATAGATATCTGATACTTTATCAACACTTCCGCTGGCTTCTTTGATAGCTTCAACACCATCAATTTTAGCGAGTTCAACTGCAGTTTCAACAGCAATGTCACATCCTGTACGTGATGGAACGTTATAAGCGATAATTGGAATGTCACAAGATTCTGCAACAGAACCGTAATGGTTCACTAAAGCATGCTGTTGCGGTTTATTGTAATATGGAGTAATCAATAATGCAGCATCAGCACCAACATCAGCAGAAAACTTAGTAAGTGAAATTGCTTCGGAAGTTGCATTACTTCCTGTACCTGCGATGGTTTCAACTCTTCCATCCACTTCATCTACCAAAATTTCAATGATTTTTTGATGTTCTTCATGAGTAATTGTAGCTGATTCACCTGTGGTTCCTGCTCCAACCAATCCATCTACCCCTTGATCGATTAAGAAATTGATGTTTGAACGGAATCCTTCCTCATCAATATTTCTGTCTTTATCAAAAGGAGTTACCATTGCGACATATGTTCCTTCAAATTTCATTTTAAAACCTCGTTAACTAAATTGCATGCTTTTTCTCCATCTTTCCAATCAACAAATAATACAACTGCTGTTTGGGATGATGTGATTTCAACAATATTAATGTTATTTTTTCTAAGTGGTTCTGTAATTCCTGAAATAATACCTGGGGTTTCAATAATATCTGGACTAACTAAAGTAATCATTCCAGTATCTCTGCCTAATGACAGGGAACTTAATATATCAGTCTCTACCACTAAATTATGTAAAATATGATAAGCCTGTTCTGAATCCTTCTTATTGATAAATGTTGTAATAGAATTTTGACCTGCAGAAATTCCAAATATATTAATGTTATTTTTAGCCAGACAACCTGTTATATCTGCAAGAAGTCCAACTTTTTTTAGCATAGCCTCTCCAACAAGAACTATGAGTGAAATAGGGTCCTTGTAAAGTGATACTGATTTCAATATATCACCTTCAAAAGGTCCTGTGATACGGGTACCCTTTGAACTTAAATCGCCATTAGCGAAGTTAATAATTTTTGCACTTATTAATGGATCTTTATATTTTAATGCATAAGGATGTAAAACTTGCGCACCGTGTGTCGCCAAATCCCTCATTTCTTCAACAGATATTTCATCTAACAGTTCAGCTTCTTCAATTTTATTAGGGTCAGTAGACATTACACCATCAACATCTGTAACAATAATCACTTCATTTGCATTCAAGCAATGTCCGATTAAAAATGCTGAAATGTCACTTCCACCTCTTCCCAAGGTTGTGATTTCACCGCTAGGTCCTTTTCCTAAAAATCCACAAATAACTGGAATAATTCCTTGGCTAATGAGATTTTCAATACCATTAATCTTCTTGTTAGTTGTGCTAAAATCTATTTTAGCCTCAAGAGAATTGGAATCTGTAATAATTGGCCATAATTCATTATAAGGGTCAATGAATTCTGACTTTACTCCTAATGATTCAATAGTTGCTGAGAATAATCTAGCACTGGTTAATTCACCCATAGCCATAATTTCTGCCTTCTGTTTGTCAGTTAAACTTGAACCGATTGCTTCATTTGACAAGTCAATTAACTCATCAGTAGTCTTGTTAACTGCAGAAACTACAACTACTACCTGATTACCTTTCATATATTCATTTACTACGGACTGCGCCGCTTTTTTTATCCTGGAACCATCTCCAACCGAGGTTCCTCCAAATTTCGCTACTATTAAATCCATTAAATTCACCTATTTCATATGCTATTTTTGAGTTATCAAAAATATTAATATATATTTATATCTAACCATATTAATAAACTTTTAATTAAATATGAATTGAAAAATTAAATATTTCCAAAAGTTAAAATTAAAAAATTTATACAAATTCATTAAAAATTCAAAACAAAATAAAAAATTATAATAAAAAAAAAGTAGTAAAAAAAATATGAAAAAAGCTTAGTCTTGGGTTTGTTCTAACCTTACAAGCCTTGTAACATATCCCGCAATTTTATTTCTTAAATGTTTAGTACTTACAGTAGAGTATTCTTGTACCAATACTTTATTTTCATCAAAATCAGTAGTGAAAACACCCGGATGAGTTTCAATAAGTTCTTTTGCTAAACGTTTAACAAATGAAGTTCTAATATTGCCCATTAACATTCCTCCTTAAAATTTTTTTCTGCTCATTCTTGCTTAATATAGTTAGCATGTCTACGATTTGATCAACAATATCAACATCAAGACCTAATTCTTCACAAAGTGCATCAACTTTTCTGTGAACTTCCTCTTCCCTGGATTTATCAAAAACTGGCATTCCAAGATAATCCTTGGCTAGAGCAATTTCATTTGCAAGAGATGTTCTTTGAGAAATTAAATCAAATAACTCATTATCAATTTCATCAATGCGAATTCTAGATTTTTTGAGAAGATCTTCAGCTTCCTGTTGATTATTAAAAGTTTTCATTTCATAATTACTTGCCAAAAAATCACCAAATTGATAATAATGATAATAATATAATTTATTAGTATCCTACTATATAAAGTATATGCTTATGATAGGCAAAAATGAAGTATAAAAGAATTATGATAAAAATTTCCTATAACAGAACACATCCTTCATTGTCCACTTTGGTTTCTAAAACATTTCCATCATATTTTTGCCAGGACTGTTTAACATCATCAATCGAATCCTCGCCGACGACCGCTACAAATGAAGAACCAGTACCTGACAGACCTGAAGCTATTGCACCCGCCTCCAAAGCATCCACAGCAATTGTCGAATCAAAACCCAATGTTGCAGAATAAATAAGGCCATTTAAATTGAGAGCCTTAAAATAGTCCTTTTGTCTTGCAAAGCCGAATGCAGTTTCAACCAATGGAGCAAGCAGTTTCATTCTCTCGGGATTTGAGTCTCCTGATTTTGAATGGAAATTTGGCATGTAAACCAAAATGGGATAATCCTGCATTTTCTCTTTAATTATGAATTCCCTATTCCTGTTGTCAGTTACTACAACCCCTCCAAAATATGAAGCAGTTGCATCATCAAATGATCCGGTAATTGTAACCCCCGCATCCAGTGATGCATCAATCGCCATGTTAATCACTTGCAAATCGCTTAGAGGATTTAGATTAAACTCTTCGCTGACAATTGAAGAGACAACTTTGACAATTGCATTTGAAGAGGCGCTGCTGCTTGACAGGCCTGATGCCATCGGCAGGGTTGATTGTGTTTTCAAATCAATACCAAATTCGCTTTCATCAATATTATAATGAGAAAAAACCTTTTCAACACACAGTTTCATAAGGGAATTGTCAGCTCCAACATCATTGGAACAAGTAATAGAATTATTAGTGGTTTTTGCTTCGCATTTGATATCCAAACCTATTCCGAATGCTGAACCGAAACCTGTTGCAATGGCATTTATAATGGTTGCAGAACCTGGAGATCTGACAGTTTTTTTCATTGTTCAACCTCATCATAAGGAATGTTGACTTTGGAAAAATTAATTGCCCTTTCTCTTGCATGTGAAGATAGGGAATTTCTTAGTTCCTCATCATTGATTACATTATCGATTGCACCTGCAATGGATGAAATCTTATTAGGATCCACCAGCAAACCCACATCATCGGTTATTATTTCAGTTATTCCACCGACATTACTTCCGATTACTGGTTTGCCGCAGGCCAAGGCTTCAATTAAAACCAAACCGAAACTTTCAGAAAATGAAGGCAATACTAAAACATCACAGCTTGGAATGATGTTTTCAACATCAGTTCTGGAGCCTGTGAAAATCACGTCACGAATATTTTCATCATCTACTTTCTTTTTGAGCTTTTTATATAACGGACCATCTCCAACGACGACCAGATAATAATCACTATAAGCGATTTTTTTAGCTTCAAGCAATGATTCTACGTTTTTCCTTTTGATTAAATTACCTACAAAAAGAACAATTGGTTTGTCTTCAAGATTGAATTCCTTTTTAAAGGAGTCGTTTGCGTCAAGTGAGAACTTATCGATGTCAACTGAATTCCAACATATCCTGGTTTTGTTGGCAATTCCTGAAACTCCTGTGGCAATTATTTCATGCCTTAATGCATTGCTGACTGCAAGAACAACATCAGCCTTTTTCAATACATTTTTTAAAGTGGAACGCATAATAGGTTGTTTCTTATATACTTCAAACATGTCCGAACCGTGTGCAGTGACATAGGTCTTAATTTTGTGGTCATTTCCAACTTCAACGGCAGCTGCTCCAGCGGGGAACAGGTAATGACCATGTATAATATCAATATCCTCCTTTTCCAAAAGGTTTTCCAAGGCCTTTTTTGCATTCTTCTTAAACATCAAACCTCTTACACCAGGAATATTGAGACCTTTAGTTCCTATTACATGAATCCCATCTATGTCCTGAATATTTTTATGAGGATATGTGATTACATAAACTTCATGACCCTGTTTTACAAGTTCCTTTGATAAAGTGTGTATATGAACACCTACACCACCAACATGAGGCGGAAATTGACCAACCATTGCTATTTTCATAAAATAAATTCTCCACTAATTATAATACTATTTTGTGTGGTTATTGTTTAAATAATTTCCTTCCATATCTACTAGAATCACATTCAAGTCCAAATCAAAACGCTGCATGCATCTTTCATGGATTGCAGAAGCAATACTGTTTGAAACTTCCACAGATAAATTGATTTCATTTAAGATATCCATCATATCATCGGTCGTTTTGGAATCGAATAATCTTTGAAGAGATTCCATATCCGCACCACAAAGAGCCGCATGAGTAACCATTATTTCGCGTCTGCCATCGGCAACGGCATGTTTTGTGTCAAAAATACCACCTGCAACCTTAATAAGTTTACCCATATGTCCAAAGTAAGTAAATTTCCTGACACCGCGCTTTTCAGCCTCTTCAAACATGAAACCAACAAAATTGCCTGTCTGAATAATCTGTTCTTTGCCAATTCCCAAATCCTTTATGGCTAATTTTTCCCCGATGTTTCCTGGAACGAAAACCAAATCTTCAATTCCGGAAGCTATGGCAACATCAATCTGTGTTACAATGGAATTTTTATAGGCATCACTGGACATAGACCTTGCAATTCCTGTTGTTCCAAGAACGGATATTCCGCCTACAATACCCAATTTGGGATTCATTGTTTTTCTTGCAATTTCTACACCTTCAGGAATGGAAATTGTAACTTTAGCTACTTTACCTTCAGGAACTTTATCGCATAAATTCTTAACAATCATTTTGCGAGGTCCAGGATTTATTGCATAGTCCCCAACAGGAATCTGAAGGCCGGGCTTTGTGATTTTTCCAACACCTACACCCCCTGTGATGATAATATCAGACTGTTCATCAGTTTTATCCAAAAGCTCTACAGTTGAAATAATGTCCAAGTTGACTGTAACATCAGGATCATTGTATGGATTTTTGTGAGCGGTAGCCTGTGCCTTATTTAACGACAATAGTTTGCACTCGTCAATGATAATGTCTAATGTTTTCTTTGGAGTTTCGACTTTAACACATGCAATATCCGGACCTTCCAAGATTGCATCCAAAGCAGCCAGGGAACAAGCAGTAGCTACAGTTCCTGTTGTAACTCCACTATAATTATCATTAGTCATTTTAATAAAAAAAAGAGAAAAAGAGAATCTACAATTTAGATTCCAAGTTTTCAATAAGTTCTTCAGCCATAGGTGCTCCAACAAATGTAACTTCACCATCAATTACAATTGTAGGGACAGCCATGATTTGATAATCAATTGCTTTTTGTCTGTTTTCCATGCTTTCATCGATTTTGAATACTTCTACATCGATAGCATCACCTAATTTATCTTTTGCAACTTGAGCAGCCTCAATAGCTGCAGGGCAATGAGGACAAGAGTTAGTTGAAAATACTTCTACTTTAATTGCCATTATAAAATCTCCTATAATTTTAATTTAAAACTATTTTAATAATTAGTTATATATAACTGTTACCACCATTACTCATCAAATGCTCTCTGGAAACTTTTAATATATATAAAAAAAATAAATTTTATTGATTAAAATGGAAAATTTACCAGATGATATTAAAACAATAATAAACAGCGCTTATCCATACATTGAAGAGTTTAATCCCGCTCAAAAAGCAGTGATTGAATCTGGATATTTGGAGGATAAATCAAATTACATCATTTGTATTCCAACTGCCAGTGGAAAAACCGTTTTAGGAGTCCTGCCTGCACTTAAAACAATTTTAAATGGAGGAAAAGCAGTTTATGCAGCACCACTTCTTTCAATACAAAATGAAAAAGTAAAAGAATTTAAAGCATTTGAAAAACACGGTATTAGCGTTGGGAAGCATCCAGGTAGTGCAGACCTATCCGTCATGGTCTTTGAATCCTTTGATGCACTTACAAGATTTTCATGGGACAACTTACGTGATGTGGATACATTAATTATTGATGAGTTTCACATGATTGGAGAATTCACCAGAGGTCCGACACTTGAAGCAGCAATAACAAGAGCCAAAATAATCAATCCTTCAATGAGAATTATTGCCCTATCTGCAACATTGAGAAATATCGAAGAAATTGAAGGCTGGCTTGAAGGCAAATGCGTTGAACATGACTACAGGCCAGTCCCGTTGAACAAGGAAGTTCTGGATGCGGAAATGTTCAACACCAAAAACAAGAATGACGTTATTGTAAAAGTGATTGAAAAGGCAATCAAAGATAAATCACAGGCTCTCGCATTTGTATCAACCAGGCGATTTACCGAAAGCCTTGCCACTTACGTTTCAGGCAAAATAAACAAGAAACTAAATGTCAAACAAAGGGAAGCATTCAAGGAAGTTGCTCAAAAACTCCTCGAAGTTCCAAAAAGGAAAGGATCCCTTCCTACCACAACATGCGTTAAGCTTGCTGAAGCGGCCGAAAAGGGAGTGGCATTCCACCATGCCGGACTGTTCAATGAGCAAAAAGAAATCATTGAAGATGAATTTCGGAAAGGAAATATTTTAATGATTACAGCAACTCCAAGTTTGATGTATGGAGTTAATTTGCCTTCAAAAACTGTTGTTATCAGAGACCATACCAGATGGACAAGCAATGGACCTCAACCAATTCCTGTTTTTGACTATGAACAGATGTCAGGAAGAGCTGGAAGGCCACAGTATGATGATGTGGGATATTCCTATCTCATTGCCAAAACAATGGATGAAGCTCTAAATTTACAGGAGTATTATGTTGAAGGGGAAATTGAGCTGACCAACTCCAAACTGGTTGACAACAAAGATGCGATTTACAGACAAATTATAGCACAGATTGCGTCAACACTTTCTAAAAATCTTGATGACTTAACTGACTTTTTCGGTAAAACTCTCTACGGATACCAAATGAGCAACAATCCTTCAATGGCATTGTTTGCAGAAGACAGTCTAAGATACGAACTTGAAAATGCATTGAGCTTTTTGCTTCAAAATGGAATAATTAGAGCTACACCGGAAGGTCTTAAGACTACTGAATTTGGAAATCTGATTGCAAGGTCAAACTACAGTGTTGAAACTGCCGTTAAAATCAAAGAATATATCTCAACAATGAGTGAAATGAACAATGAAGAGTTCATCTATGCTCTTGCAGAAACTCCCGATTTGCCTTTGATTTCATTTAAGGGAAGAAAATCAAAAGATCCTGTTCGTGAAAAATTATCTGAAGTCGGATTGTTTGCAGTCGACATTGGAAATCCCGAAGCCACAACCGTTTCATTAATTGAATGGATTAATGAAAGAAGTGAATATGAAATAGAAAACAGATACAGCGTATATTCAGCTTCAACCAGAAGATCCGCCTATGAGGCATCAAGACTTGTCAGGTTTGCAAAAAACACATCGGAAGTGCTGGGAAATTATTCTAATTTAAGGGACTTTGACATCCTGTCTGCAAGACTGTACTATGGAGTTAAAGATGACATTATACCTTTAGTGGTTGGCGTTAAAAGGTTAGGTAGAAAAAGGGCAAGAAACGTGGTTGAAATCTTCGGCAATGATTTGAGTGGCGTTTCAGAAAGCGAATTGCAAAAAATTGAGGGAATCGGCCCTAAACTTGCAGAAAAAATTAAATTATTTGTAGATAATTAAAAAAAAATAAGTGAGGCAGGTTTATCCCCCACCTTCAGCAACGCTAGAATCCATTTGCATGTTTTCTAGTTTGTTTGCTTTTTCTTTAAGTGCTTCGATATCAAGCTCATCATCGCCGCCGTCATCGAATCTTTTCTTTAAATCCTTACTATCGAGAACTTCGACTAAATCAGCACGATACCATAAGTCAGTTTTGTCGATTTTGACCCAATCGACACCATCAGTAGTTTTTATATCAAGAACTTTACCAATAGTTCCAGTATCAACATATCTGACATGTGAGTCAAGAGTAATTTCTATATCTCTTGCATCAGAAGCCATAATATTACCTTTTTATGTTTATTCTTCTTCGTCTTCTTCAATTTCAATAGTAGCTTCTACTTTATCTTCTTCTTTTGGAATTTCTTTGTTTAAAATAACATATGCTCCAATAGTAGCTACATCATCAAAATCTATTTCGAGTTCGTCTTTAGAGAAGATGTTTTTTTGTAATGTTAAAGTGATTTTTTCGATTTTACCATCATCAGGGTTGAAATCAATATCATCTACTTTACCCACTTCGTATGCATTTTTATCTAAAACAGTAGAACCTAAAAATTCTCTAATTTTCATAATTTTCACCTACAAATTATTATATAATAATATTATAAATCATTAACTATTTAAATTAAACCATAATATAAAATTAACTATTTGAAGTTTAAAGGTGAAAAAATGCAAAAAGCATGTCGGATAATCATTGAAGATATATTGAATGGAAAAATATCTACACGACGTGACCTTGAAGTTGAAAAAAGACAGCTTTGCCGGGACTTGAAATTATCTAAATTTATGAGCAATGCAGACATTTTAAAATTCGCAAAGCCTGAAGAAAAGGAAATCGTTTCAGGAATCTTAAAGAAAAAGCCTACAAGAACAATGTCCGGAGTTGCAATTGTTGCCGTGATGTGTCATCCCCACAAATGTCCGCACGGAAGATGTTTCTATTGTCCTGAAAGCGAAATCGCTCCTCCAAGCTACACTGGTGAGGAACCTGCAGCACTCAGGGGCAGAATGTATGAATTCCATCCATACATACAATGTTTTAACCGTCTAAAGCAGCTAAAGCAAATAGGACACCCTATTGACAAGGTGGAATTGATCATCATGGGAGGAACTTTCCCATCAAGAGATTTATGCTATCAGGAATGGTTTGTCTCACAATGCCTAAAAGCAATGACCGATTTTGGATTGATTATTGAAAATAAACCTGATAATTATGAATACAACATGGATTACGATGAGATAAGGGGCTTTGAAGAAGGCATTTTGAAAACATATCCTCCAAATGACTATGTTTTAATAAGTGATGTTCAAGCCGCCAATGAAAATTCAAAGGTTAGATGTGTTGGAATGACCTTTGAAACACGTCCTGATTATTGTAAAAAACCCCACATTAACAGAATGCTTGACTTTGGAGTTACAAGAGTGGAGCTTGGTGTTCAAACCCTATCCGATGAACTGTACAAAAAGATAAAAAGAGGGCACACAATAGCCGATGTGATTGAAGCCAATCAACTTTTAAGAGACTCCGCAGTTAAAGTGGCAATGCACATGATGCCAGGGCTTTTTGTAGATGAGGCGCAGGATTTAAAAATGTTCAAACAGCTTTTCACCGATGATAACTTTAAACCGGACATGCTCAAGATTTACCCTTGTCTCGTTACGAAAGGCAGTGAACTGTACGACCTTTGGCAGAAAGGTGAATATTCCCCATACACAGATGAGGAAGCCGTTGAACTGATTGCAAAAGTTAAAGAGATTCTTCCGAAATGGGTCCGGACAATGAGAATCCAGAGAGACATTCCTGCAACTCTTATAGAAGCAGGAGTTAAAAAATCCAATTTGGGAGAGCTTGTTTACAATAAGCTGGCCGAAAATCATGTTGACTGCCAATGCATAAGATGCAGGGAAATAGGTCATAAAAAGACTTCCAGGGAATACACTTTAGATGACTATGAACTATTCCGGGAAAAATACATTGCCTGTGAAGGTGAGGAAAACTTTTTATCCATTGAAGATGTCAATGAAGAAAGCATTGCTGGATTTTTAAGACTTCGTTTTCCATCTAAAAATCATTTCAGAAAAGAAATTACAGACAAGACATCCCTTGTTCGTGAGCTGCACGTTTACGGTAACATGATTAAAATCGGAGATAAAAACCCGAAAATCGGACAGCACACAGGATTTGGTGAAAAACTCCTGAAAAAAGCCGAAAACTTATCCATTGATAATGGATATGAAGAAGTGGCCATCATCAGTGGAATCGGGTCCAGAAATTATTATCGTAAGTTCGGATACGAAAAAGTCGGACCGTACATGAAAAAGAAAATAATATAACAAAAATATTTATATATGTTCGTATATATACTAACAATCAAGAGAGTGGTAATATGGTAGGTTATAATATTAAGAATTCAAAAGAATTAGCAAGTTACATTAACTACACAAACTTAAACAACATGATTACTGAAGATGAAATGAGAGAATTTCTCGAAAAAGCTAAAGAATTTAATTTTAATTCAGTTGTCGTATCACCAACATATGTTCCATTAGCTAAAGAAATATTAGACGGAACCGAAATCAAAATAGGAAGTGTTGTTGGATTTCCATTAGGTTTTGAAGACAGCGAAACCAAAAAAGCAGAAGCCGTTGCTTTGGTTGAAAATGGAGCGGATGAAATAGATGTAGTTATCAACTTAAGCCACCTTAAAGATGAAAAATACCAATTAATTGAAAATGAAATAAAAGAGATTAAGGAAGCAATAGGTGATAAAATTTTAAAAGTCACCATTGAAACTAAGGCTTTGGAAGATTATGAAAAGGCAAATGCTGCAAAGGCCGCTGAAATTGCAGGGGCAGATTATGTTAAGACCGCAACAGGATTCGTATCTCCAAACCACATCTTCGAGAATGTCAATGACATAAACATCTTCCAGAAACATGCTCCTAAAATTAAAATTGAAATTTACGGGGGAATAAACGAATACAAATTTGCAAACCAAATTATAACCGGTGGAGCCGATAGAATCGGAAGCGATAACGGTTACGAAATCGTTTCACGATACAAAGAACTAAGAGAAAATACTCAAGTAACCCCAAAACCAATTACCCTTACAAAAAAAGATTAAGTGGACAATCCATTTAATCTAAAACTTTTTTTTAAAAAATAAACACCACAAAACAAATAAAATATAATCTAATTCTAAAAAAATATCTTAAAAATAGTAAAAAGGAATGCCATGTGCCGGACTTGAACCAGCGACATCTAGATCTTCAGTCTAGCGTTCTCCCATCTGAACTAACATGGCATATGGACCGAACGAGATTCGAACTCGTGATCTCCTCCACGTCAAAGAGGAATCATACCCCTAGACCACCGGTCCTATACA
>NZ_JBGULU010000202.1:0-18255 GCF_045116495.1 Methanobrevibacter sp.
GATTACAAACTTTGAAGCTAATCCTACCTGTCCACTGTTCGGTACTAAAGTTCCGTTTGCAGGCGGTGAAGTCGGTAAAATGGAAGAAGATATATTAAAGAAATATGACATTACAAAACAGGATTTTGAAGTTCCTAAAATGCCAAGATTAGGTAGTCACGGACTTAGACGTCAAATGCGTTTCCAGGTATGGGACTGCAATGCAACTCCTACAGATGAAGGTGTTTTATGCGAATTTTCAATTGATAAAGGGTCTTATGCAACCGCTGTTTTGAGAGAGATAATGAAAAAAGATATAATTTAAATAACTTAAATTAAAACATGGTGATAATATGGTGACATGTCCTGATTGTGGAAAAGATGTAACGGATGCAAAATTCTGTTCAAATTGCGGAGCAACTTTAAAACCTCCTGTTGAAGAACCTGTTGAAGAGACAGTTGAGTTAGTTGAGGATAATGCTCCTGTTGAAGAACCTGTTGATGATGTCAGTGATGATGTTATTGATGTTGAAGTAAATCAAGAATCTTCAAATGATGAAATTGATGCGGCTGTAGTTAAAAAAACTAAATTCTGTACTAACTGTGGAAGAGAAGTTGAACTTGAAACCGTATTCTGTCCTCAATGTGGTACCAGATTTGATGAAGAAAAAGTTGAACCTCAAACTAAATTCTGCCAGTCTTGTGGTAAAAAAATTAACATTAACGCTGAAATTTGTCCTCATTGTGGTGTTAGAGTCGCTAATGTCAGATCATATGAAGAGAAAAATGTATTATTGTCTGCAATTTTAAGCTTTTTATTCCCAGGTTTAGGCCACTTATATCTTGGTTTAAACAAAAAAGCAGTTTCATTTATCATTGCTTATATTGTATCAGCCGTACTTATAATATTGTTTGTAGGTGTTGTTTTAATGATTATAGTATGGGTTTGGGCTTTAATTGATTCAATTAAATCCACAGAAGCTATTAACAAAGGAGAATTCGTTGAAGATAAATTATTCTAATTTCCTAATTTAAGTGATTGTTATGATTGAATGTAGAAGTATTGCAAAAGGAAAAGGAAAAGGCGAATTGATTGTTTCAGGAGAACCTATCAGCTTTTTAGGTGGGGTAAATCCTGAAAATGGTAAAGTCATTGATCCCAATCACGAATTGAAAGGCCAAAGTATCAAAGATAAGGTCTTGTTTATTCCGGGAGGAAAAGGATCCACAGTGGGATCTTATGTAATTTTCCAAATGATGAAAAACAATACTGCTCCTAAAGCTATAATTTGTTTGAATGCAGAGCCAATTATAGCTACTGGTGCTATAATGTCTGATATTCCAATGGTTGACTCTCCTAGCGAAACTAAAGATTTAACTAATGGAACTATGGTTGAAGTTGATGGCGATAACGGAACAATAGAATTTATCTAGGGATAATATGCAAACTCTAATTGAAAATGTTAATGTAATTAACCCGTTTGAAGAAATTGAAACTCATCAGAATGTGTTGATTGAAAATAATTTGATTAAAGAGATTTCTCCATCCATCAATACTAAGGACAATGTTAATGTTATTGATGGTGAGGACAACTATATGCTTTCAGGATTTATAGATTGCCATACTCATATTTTTGCAAAGGGTTTCCACAAAGAGGAAAATATGGCAAATCCATTGGGAATTCATTTTTACAATGCTGTTCCTCATTCCCTTCAAACAATAAATGCCGGAGTTACATCAATTAGAGATTGCGGATCTGCCGATTTGAGTTTTAAATTGGCTCAGCAAAGAAAACTGTTTATTGCTCCTAAGATTCATTTATCAATTACTCCGTTGGTCATGACCGGAGGACACTTCGATTTGCTTTTGCCATCCGGATTTGACATGGAGATAATGTATCCAGGTTTTCCAAAAGGACGATGTGATGGTATTGAAGAAGTCCTAAAAAAGACACGTGAAATTAAAAGGGCCGGTGCTGATTTTATAAAAGTAATGGCAAGTGGTGGAGTTTTAACTACTAATACCTCACCTGAATTTGCACAGTTCAATAAAAAAGAGCTCAAGACAATTGTAAAAGAAGCCGCTGCAAATAATATGAAAGTTTCAGCACATTGCCACAGTTTAAAAGGTATGAACAATTGCATCGATGCAGGATTTTCATCAATAGAACATGGAACATTTATTGATAAGAAAACCGCTTGCAGAATGGCTAAAAAGAATGTTACTCTTGTTCCTACATTACTGGTTCATCACTTCTTATATAAGGCAGGTTTCCCGGCATGGGATAATTATGCGGCTGAAAAAACAGCCAAGTTAAAAGAGATAGTTAAAGTCCACAAGGAAAACATATCTGTTGCCTATGAGCAAGGCGTCAATATACTGATGGGAACAGATAGTGGGGTAATTCCTCATGGTCATAATTTGGAGGAGTTAATTCATTTGACTGATATTGGAATGAGTGAAAATGAAGCAATAGCAAGCGGAACTCAAAAGGCTGCAGAATTTTTAGGCCATGATAATTTGGGTTTGGTAAAGGAAAACTATGTTGCGGATTTAATTCTAGTTAATTCAAATCCTTTAGATGATGTTTCTGTTTTAAGTGATAATAACAATATTCTTAAGGTAATTCAGGATGGAATTGAAGTCAAGAATTAATAAGTAAGTATTGTATTCTTCTTTATAATTGGATATCTGAAAGATATTTGGAAGAACAATATTCACAAGGATATCCAAGTTACTATTTTTTTAGTGTAACCTAAACTTTTATAATGATTGAGGGCAATATATTGTTTCATAGTATGAGAACGGTTGTGATGTTATGGTAAAGCATAAGCATATGGATTTGCCGATTGAAGGAATGCACTGCGCTTCCTGTGTATTAAGTGTTAATAAGACTTTTGGTAAAATTGAAGGTGTGGAAGAAGTCGATGCGGACCTTGCAGCAAATAAATTGCATATTACAGTAGACACTAAAAAGATTTCTTATGAAGAGATGGAAAGGTTAGTGAAAAATCTAGGTTTTGAACTCCACACGGATGAAATGACTTTAAGGATTCAGGGAATGCACTGCGCTTCATGTACAATGAACGTTGAGAATTTTCTAATCAGACTTGATGGAATTTTCGATGTAAAAGCAGATTTGACATCACAATCAGCAAGAATAAGATATGACTCTTCTAAAGTAACATTGGATGAAATAGAAAAGGTAATTGAATCTTTAGGTTTTGAACTTTTAGGCGTTGAAGGACAAACTGAAATAGATGAGGAAGCTATTTATCAAAAGGATTTGGCTGAAAAACGTAATAGGATTATTGTTGGATTAATTGCATCAGCCATTTTGATGATTCTGATGTTTACAATGTGGGATCCTTTAGCAGGAATTGTAAATAGTTTGAATCAGGCTACTGGTCTTGACATATCTTCTGTTGGTCTTTTATCATTGCTTGTAAGTATTGCTCCATTTTTATATGTTTCCCTGCCGATTTTAAAAGCCGGAATCAATGGTCTGATGCATAAGAACTTGAATATGGATGTAATGTATTCTATGGGTATTCTTGTGGCTTATGTTTCAAGTATTCTCGGAACATTTCACATAGTTCTGGACCATTCTTTCATGTTTTATGACTCAGCTGTAATGCTTCCAGCATTTTTAATGATTGGAAGATACCTTGAAGCAAGAGCCAAAAAAAGAACTTCCGATTCCATTCGAGAATTAATAGGCCTTCAGCCTACAGTTGCAACAGCTATTGAACTTGATGAAAATGGCGAAATCATATCTCAGAAAGAAGTTTCCATTGCAGATATCCAAATTGAGGATTTGCTGCTGGTAAAACCTGGTGAAAAAATCCCTGTTGATGGTGATGTTGTAGGTGGGGAGTCTTACGTTGATGAATCAATGATTAATGGTGAGCCAATCCCTAAGGTTAAAAAGGATGGGGAAGAGGTATTTGCAGGTACAATTAATCAGGACGGTGTTTTATACATTAGGGCTCAAAAGATTGGAAAGGAAACTGTACTGTCAAATATTATCCGTTTGGTTGAAAAGGCTCAGTCTTCAAGACCTCCTGTTCAAAAATTTGCAAATACGATTGTATCCTACTTTATTCCTGTCATTTTAACAATAGCTATTGCAGTATTCTTGATTTGGTATTTTGTACTGGGAGCTACATTGTTATTCTCTTTAACATGTCTTATTTCAATTTTGGTTGTTGCATGTCCGTGTGCACTGGGTCTTGCAACACCTACTGCAGTTACTGTTGGTGTTGGAAGGGCTGCCGAATTCGGTATACTAATTAAAAACGGAGATACTTTGGAAAATGCAGGTCAAATTGATGTGGCGGCTTTTGATAAGACAGGAACAATAACAGAAGGAAAACCTGAAGTTGATGATATAATAGCTTATGGAATTTCTGAAGATGAACTGATTAAGCTTGCGGCAAGTGTAGAGCAAAATTCCAATCATCCAATTGCAAAAGCTATTGTAAACAAAGCTAAAGAATTGAATTTGGAACTTGACCAGACTAGTGAATTTGAAAATGTAACAGGTAAGGGCCTTAAAGCTAAACTAAATGGAAATGATGTTTTTGCAGGTAATTTGGCATTAATGCAGGCCAATGAAATTGATGTTTCACAGAATCTAGTGGACAAATATCATGAACTTGAAAGTCAAAGCAAAACCATAATATTTTTGGCATGCGATAAATCCGTAAATGGAATTTTAAGCTTATCTGATAAAATCAAATCAAATTCCAAAAGAACAATTGATGAACTGCATAAAATGGATGTTGAAACCTACATGCTTACAGGGGACAATGAATCCACAGCCCTCAATGTGGCCCGTGAAGTTGGAATCGATAATGTCCGTGCAGGAGTACTGCCTGAAAATAAATTAAGCATTGTAAAAGAAACCCAAGCCAACAATACCAAAAAGGTCTTGTTCGTTGGAGACGGTATCAATGATGCTCCAGCATTAACACAAGCGGATATAGGTGTGGCTATGGGCAATGGAACAGATATTGCTATGGAAAGTGGTGATATTGTTGTCATGGAAGGAGATTTGGAAAATGTAGTTGCTGCAGTACAATTCTCTAAAAAAGTAATGAGGAGAATTAAAGAAAATATCTTCTGGGCATTTGCATATAACTCTATTTTAATTCCAGTGGCGGCAGGAGTACTGTATCCTACATTTGGAATAACATTTAAACCGGCACTTGCAGGTCTGGCAATGGCATTGAGTTCTGTAACAGTCATATCCCTATCATTAATGCTCAAGAGATATGTTCCGGAAATAAAAAGAAAAAGTAAAAATTAATTGGTCTAATGATCAATTAATTCTAATTTTAATTTTCCAAGTTTTGGTGCAAGGAAGTTATAGAATATGGCTATGAGTGCTCCATCAATGAATGCACCAATAAATCCGCTGACGACATTTGCAAGAAGTGTTGTTATTTGCCCTCCGCTGATTAATGAAATAAGTGCAACGATAAGGTTTAAAATACCTCCTACAACTGCAAAAACAATTGCTAGTTTTAAAACGTCAACAGAATCAATTGCAGTCATATTGTCTTCTTTGGATAAGTTAACAATTGCTCCACGACCGGTATTTGCAAAAATGTTGTAGATGTAACATCCAAGCAAAACAAATACAAAGGATATTATAAATGTACCGAAGATTATCATGGCAATTGTAACAGGTTGGCTTAAAAGCAATAGAATTTGATAAAGGCTATATGCTACTGTTTCCTGACCTGAAAGCATTAATGTCTGTATTACTGAATTGAATAACAGTGGGAGTACGAATACTGAAACCAAATAAAGCAAAATGACTTGTATTGTCATAATCATGGATATGATAATTGCAGTTTCGGTAGTTGTGACTTTAACGATTTCTTTTTCATCTTTGAAAACCATTTTTATTGTATTTAGCTTTTTTGCTAGTACATTATAAAGATAGCCTTGGCAAAATGCATTATATACAGTATACATTAATGTTCCGATTACTATTGTGGAAATCAAGTAAATTGAGCCTCCAACAAAAGCAGGACTTATAATTCCTATTCCTATAGTCAAAACTATTGACGAAATTATTGAAAATAAAACTGCAATAGCTGTTGTGATTATTGTATAGGATGCCAAATCAACAGATTTTAATTCTTTTATAGAACTCATAAAAACACCTAGAACCAGTCTTTAGATTTTTCAAGCAATTCGTCGATGATTATTGAGATTGAACCGACATAGGTATGAGGATCCATTATTTTTTCTACATCCTCTTCGGTCAAGTATTTCTGGACTTCTTCGTCTTCTAAGATTAATTCTCCCAATAACAGTTTTTCTTTATTGGCTTTAATTGCATTTTTTCTTACAATACCATATGCGGTTTGTTTTCCCATTCCTGCACGAGTAAGTTCTGCCATTAATCTTTCAGCCATAATTAAACCGTTGGTTAGGTTTAAGTTTCTTTCGATGTTTTCATCATAGAAGATTAGATTATTCATTAATTTAATTGTCAAGTTGAGAATGTAATCGGTTAAAATACAGCTTTCTGGAAACATGATTCTTTCACAGGAGGAATTGGTCAAGTCTCTTTCATGCCAAAGAGGGTTGTTATCCAAAGCTGCGTTAACATATGATTTTATTATTCTTGCAACACCACAGATTCTTTCAGCAGTGATTGGATTCATTTTGTGAGGCATTGTACTACTGCCCACTTGCTTTTCAGGATCAAAGAATTCTCCAACTTCCATCAGTTCGGTTCTTTGTAAGCTTCTGATTTCCAATCCGATTTTATCTAAAGTACTTGCAATATTAGCTAAAACGCTAATGAATTCCACGTGGTTGTCTCTTTGAACAACTTGGTTTGTGATTGTTGCAGCAGGCAGTCCTAAGATTTCTGCTACGGTTTTGTGAATTTCCCATCCTTGTTCACCTAATGCAGCTGTTGTTCCTACAGCTCCATCCATCATACCAATACAAACGTTTTGTTCGGCATGTTCCAGTCTTACATATTGTCTGTGGAGTTCATCTGCCCAAATACCAAATTTCATACCGTATGTGGTTGGAAGTGCATGTTGGCCGTGAGTACGTCCGATACATACTTTCATTTTATTTTCTTCGGTTAATTTGAGCATTATTTTAGTTAATCTTTCTAATTTTTCTTTTAATACATTAATGGAATCTTTTATAAGCAATGAATTGGAACTGTCTACAATATCATTGGATGTAGCTCCGAAGTGCACATATTCACCGGCGCCATTTTCACAAACTTCAGTTATTGATTTTGATAATGCTGCAATATCGTGGTTGGTTTCTGCTTCAATTTCTTTCATTCTTTCTAATTTTACGTAATTTGTATTTGCTTTTGCAGCTATTTCATCTGCAACTTCTTGTGGGATGATGCCAAGTTTTCCTTCAGCTTGAGCCAATGCAGATTCTACATCTAGCATCTTTTGTAATTTATTTTCTTCTTCCCAGATATTTTTCATTTCTGGGGTACCATACCTAAATTCAATTGGATGTATAGCCATTTTTTATCAACTCTATTAAATTAATTAAAACATATAATAATTATCTAATTAATGTTTATTAAATTTTGGTGATTTTCAAAACATTTATATATGCTATATTAAAAGAAATTAACACAACCACTATAATCATTTGGTTATA
Source organism: Methanobrevibacter sp. (assembly GCF_045116495.1). Classification (GTDB taxonomy): domain Archaea; phylum Methanobacteriota; class Methanobacteria; order Methanobacteriales; family Methanobacteriaceae; genus Methanocatella. Next base: position 7,646 of record NZ_JBGULU010000202.1, read on the forward strand.
GGAGGGTGAGTATATGGAAACAAAAATTCGGCAATTACGCCAGGAAAAAGGCATTACTCAACAGGAATTGGCTGAATCTGTTGGAGTCACACGCCAAACAATTAACGCTTTAGAAAATGCTCGTTATAATCCTTCCTTATTATTAGCCTATCGCATTACAAAGATTTTAGGCAAAAATTCTATTGAAGATGTTTTCATGTTTAATGAAGATGATTGAATGAGATTTTGAATTAGTATATAATTTATGGTTGTTTATGTTAATATATATGCTATCTTATTTCTGATTGGTATAAATTAACTATTTTTGATGTTTATGTCTGGATTTAATGATGATCTTAAAAATATTAAAATAAAGGACTTGGCTATTTTTATTATTGTTTCTTTTTTAATTTTGTATGTTTTAAGTAGATTGACACAGGGGATAATTAATCAAAAGTGGTTTTATGTGATCATATTATTTTATTTTCTTTTTAAATTGAAAAATTCTTTGGGTGACTTTAAAGAGGATTTTTCAAATGTTTTTTCGAATATTCAGCTGAAATATATTCTGTTGATTGTTTTTGCCAATATTTTCTTTTCGTATGGAATGCTGTACCTGTCGAATAATCTGGTTATTCATTTTCCTGTGTTGAAGTTTTTAGCCGGATTTTATGTACCGTCAATGTCTCTTACCGGTTCTCTGCCTATTTTGGGCATTTTTGTTTCTACAGTAATTATTTCTCCGATAGCTGAGGAATTGATATTCAGGGGTGTTTTACTAAATCGTCTGAAGTTAATCACTCCTACACTCTTTGCGGTATTGGTTTCCTCGTTACTGTTCGGTGCTCTTCACAGTTTCGGAAGCATTATTTCTGCTTTTGTATTTGCAATTTGCATGGCTATTTTATATTTGAAGACTGAAAACATTTGTGTTGCAATACTGGCTCACTTTTTGAACAATCTTTTTGCTGAAATAATAAGATATGCTGACTATAATCGTTTGATATTTACAAATGATATTGTAATTTCTATTGTATCTATTCTCGCAATCGTTTCAGCTATAATTCTTGCAACTTCAATAATCACGGAATTGAATAGAATTAAATAATAAAGGATATAGATATCTTAATATGGATTTGAAAAAAATTGGTATCCTTCTAATATTTGTCGGAATCTTTGTTACAATCATGTTTATTGGCAATGACAAGATTTTTGTCCCTGCATTGACTGTAACAGTTTTAGGATTTTTCATAACTGTTGTAGGATTTGTATCTGACATTAGAAAACAAAAAATCATCAACGATAAGCTTGACAAGGACATAGGTTCTGTTCTTCAGCCTTTGATTACAAAATATTCCAATTTGAATCAGCAGTATCGCAGTAAATATGAGGGAGAAGAATACGTTCAAAAAAGATTGGAGTTAAATAAGGATTTGGAAAGGGAAATATCAGAAAAACTTCCTTATTTGAAAAGTAGGGAAATCAAAAAGATTGTTATTCAGTTTTCAAAAGAGCAGGATAAGCTCTAGTTATATTTTTTTTAACATATTTTTCAATGTACAAATAAAGACAACAAGGTTTTAAATAGTACATTGTATAGATTATATACTTAGTGATAGAATGTTTTCCCCAAGTTTAGAAGAAGCAAAAAATATTTCAAAAAATAAGGAATATAAGCGAATACCTATATCTTATGAATTATTTTCAGATATAGCTACTCCAATAGAAGTTTTAAGAGTTTTAAAAGGAATCAGTAATCATTGTTACATGCTGGAAAGTATCGAAGATGCAGAAAAATGGGGAAGATACTCTTTTTTAGGTTTTAACCCGCTTTTAGAATTCACATGTCAGGACGGTACTGTGAAAATTAAAGGTAGTGAAAACTTTGATGAATTCAATGATGATGAAACAGTCATTGAAACAGATAATCCAAGTGAAATAATTAAGGATTTGGTAAATAAGAATAAATCTCCAAAACTGGATTATTTGCCTCCATTTACCGGAGGTTTTGTCGGTTATTTTGCTTATGATTATATTAAATATTCAGAGCCTTCCTTGAATCTCGATGCCGAAAATCAGGATCAGTTCAAAGACATAGACCTAATGCTATTTGATAAGGTAATTGCATTCGATAACTTCAAACAGAAAATAATTTTAATTTCGAATATCAAAACAGATGATTTGGAAAATAATTATAAAAATGCATGTGATGATTTAAAACAATTGGCAGAACTAATCAAAAACGGTAAAAAGGCAGAAATAGAACCTTTAAAATTAAAATCTGATTTTAAACCAGTTTTTTCACGTGAAAAATATTGTGACATGGTATTAAAAGCCAAACATTACATCAAAGAGGGGGATATTTTCCAGGTTGTATTGTCTAATAGGATAGAGGCGGAAATCTCCGGAAGTCTGTTTGATACTTACAGGGTCCTAAGAACAACCAATCCTTCTCCCTATATGTTTTATTTCTCAAGCAATGACATTGAAATTGCCGGTGCATCTCCTGAAACACTGGTAAAATTAACAGACAGGCAATTGTATACCTTCCCGTTAGCCGGAACAAGGCCTCGCGGAAAAAACGAAGAGGAGGATTTGGAACTTGAAAAAGAATTGCTGGGCGATGAAAAGGAATTGGCAGAACATAATATGCTTGTGGATTTAGGTAGAAATGACATAGGAAGAATTTCAGAAATAGGTTCAGTCCATGTTGATAAGTATCTGTCCATAGAAAGATTTTCTCATGTAATGCATATAGGATCTACAGTAAGCGGAACCTTAAGAAGCGATTTGGATTCTCTTGTAGCTATAGATTCAATTTTACCTGCAGGAACATTATCCGGGGCTCCAAAAATAAGGGCCTGTGAAATAATCAACGAATTGGAAGACAATAAAAGAGGAATATATGGTGGAGCTATAGGATATGTGGATTTGAGTGGAAATATTGATACATGCATTTCAATTAGAATAGCATTTGCAAGAAACAACAAGGTTTTCATCCGTTCAGGTGCCGGAATCGTAGCTGATAGTGTTCCTGAAATGGAATTTGAGGAATCTTTAAACAAAGCGGCTGCAGTAATAGATGCGCTGAAACTTGCAGACGGAGGGATAGAATGATTTTACTGATTGACAATTACGATAGTTTTTCATATAACTTATTTCAACTGATTGGAGAAGTCAATCCTGACATTAAGGTTGTAAGGAATGACAAGATAACTGTCGAAGAAATATCTGCCCTGAATCCAGAATGCATTATCTTGTCTCCTGGACCTGGAAAACCAAAGGATGCTGGAATCTGCATAGAAGTTGTATTGAATTTTTATGATAAAATCCCGATTTTGGGGGTCTGTCTGGGCCATCAATCAATTTGCGAAGCCTTTGGAGGAACAATTTCCCATGCTTCCAGATTAATGCACGGAAAATCCTCAATGATTTCACTTGATTATGATTATATTTTTAAGGGATTGCCGTCTGAAATAACAGTGGGCAGATACCACTCCTTAAGTTTGATTGAGGATACGCTTCCCGATTGTTTGGAAATCATTTCAAAAGCAAAAGATGACGGAGAAATCATGGCAGTAAAACATAAGGACTTCAATGTCTACGGACTTCAATTCCACCCGGAATCAATTTTAACACCGGATGGATTAACAATTATCGAAAATTTCATAGAAAAAGTTAACAGAGGTATTTTATGATTAAGGAAGCAATTTTAAAAGTATATAAACATGAAAATTTAACTTATGAGGAAGCTTATCAGACAATGGATGAAATCATGAGTGGTGAAGCTAGTGAGGTACAAATGAGTGCATACCTGACAGCAATGTCCATGAAAGGAGAGACAATCGATGAAATCACCGCTTCTGCTGAAGCTATGAGGGCTCATTGTGTAAGATTATTGAATGATGAAGAAGTACTGGAGATTGTTGGAACTGGAGGAGACGGTTCAAATACTTTTAACATATCCACAACATCTTCTATTGTCATTTCAGCAGCGGGGATTCCAGTAGCTAAACACGGAAACAGGTCTGCATCAAGCAAATGTGGTGCAGCTGATGTTTTAGAAGAGTTGGGAGTTAACATTCACGTTGATCCCGAAAAAAGTTTAAAATGTCTTAAAGAAATAAATTTATGTTTCTTGTTTGCTCAGAATTATCACCTGGCAATGAAATATGTAGCAGGCGTTCGTAAGGAGCTGTCAATCAGGACAATATTTAATATTCTCGGGCCTTTGACCAGTCCTGCAGGGGCAACAATGGAAGTTCTGGGTGTTTATGAACAGGAACTTGTAGAGCCTCTAACCCAGGTTTTGAAAAATTTAGGCGTAAAATCCGCAATGACCGTTTATGGAATTGACGGTATGGATGAAATATCTGTAAGCGATAAAACTGCAGTCTGTGAACTTAAAGACGGAGAGATAATGACCTATGAAATCACTCCTGAATACTTCGGAATGGAAAAGGCATCCAAACAGGATTTGGTTGGGGGAGATGCAAAGGAAAATGCAAAAATTACTTTATCAATCCTGAATGGTGAAAAAGGACCTAAAAGAAATGCAGTTTTACTTAATTCCGCTGCGGGATTATACACAGCAGGCAAAGTTGATTCCTTACGTGATGGAGTAAAATTGGCAGAAGAGATAATAGACTCTGGAAAAGCATTAGAACAACTTGAAAAATTTATTGAATGTACTAATAGATGATTAAAATGTTGGATGAAATTGTAGAAAAAACCAAAGAAAGATTGATTGAATCAAAAAAGAACAAATCATTGGATGAACTTAAGGAAGAAGTTCAGAAATTAGAAATTACTCAGGATTTTCCATTTAAAAAGGCTTTAAGTGGAGATGAGATATCAATAATTGCTGAAGTTAAAAGGGCATCTCCTTCAAAAGGTTTGATTGCTGAAGATTTTGATTATCTGAGCATTGCTAAGGAATATGAAGAGGCAGGTGCATCAGCTATTTCTGTTTTAACAGAACCTTACTTTTTTAAAGGGTCAAATGATTATTTAAAAGAGATTTCCCAGTGTGTAAATATACCAATCTTGAGGAAAGATTTCATTGTTGATGAATATATGGTTTGGGAAGCTAAGGCAATAGGAGCATCAGCAGTGCTTCTGATTGTTTCAATCTTATCTATAGTGGAGCTTAAGAAATTTTTGGATTTGGCTCATGACTTGGGTCTTTCTGCAATTGTTGAAACTCATGATGGTGATGAAATCAGGACTGCCCTTAATGTTGGTGCGGAAATAATTGGTGTCAACAATAGGGATTTGACAGATTTCACAGTAAACATTGAAAATAGTATCAGCCTACGTAGATGTGTTAGTGGTGATGTTATATTTATTTCTGAAAGTGGCATCAAAACACCTGAAGATGTAAGGAGATTGAAGGAAAATAATGTTGATGCAGTTTTAATTGGCGAAACTTTAATGAAAAGCAAGGATAAAAACTCAATGATTTCGGAGTTGAAAAATGGTTAAAATCAAAATCTGTGGACTTCGACGTTTTGAAGATATAGAAATGGTAAACAAATATAAACCGGATTATATTGGTTTTGTATTTGCTGATTCAAAAAGAAAAGTGTCTCATAATCTTGCATTACAATTGAAAGCTAAATTAAGTCCGGATATAATTTCAGTAGGTGTTTTCGTAGATGCCGTACCTGATGAAATATTGAAATTATATGAAGATGATGTAATTGAAATTGCACAGCTTCACGGTAGTGAAAGTGAAGATTATATTAAAGATTTAAAAGAAAATACTAACAACAAATTAAAAATTATCAAAGCCATTGAAATGTCTGAAAATGAGGATTTGTCAGGATATGAGAATTCTCTTGCAGATTATCTGCTTCTTGATAGTGGAAAAGGAAGTGGAAAAACCTTTGACTGGCGTTTAATAAGAAATGATTTAAAAAAAGAATTTTTCCTGGCCGGGGGAATTAATTCAGACAATGTAAAAAAGGCTATTGAAGAATTCGACCCTTATGCGATTGATTTAAGTTCAAGCTTAGAAACTGACGGTTATAAAGATGAAAATAAAATTAAGGAGATTATGGAGGTTATACGTTGAATAACGGAAGATACGGTGAATATGGCGGTCAATACATATCTGAAACATTAATGAATGAACTGCTGTATTTGGAAGAGCAATATAATCATTATATGAATGATCCTGATTTTGTAGAGGAATTAAATACATTATTAAAGGAATATGCCGGAAGACCTTCTCTGTTATATTATGCTAAAAGAATGACAGAAGACCTTGGTGGAGCAAAAATCTATTTGAAACGTGAAGATTTAAACCATACCGGAGCTCATAAAATTAACAATGTTCTAGGACAGGTATTGTTAGCTAAAAAAATGGGAAAAACAAGAGTAATTGCAGAAACCGGTGCAGGACAACATGGAGTTGCAACCGCTACCGCTGCAGCACTTTTAGACATGGAATGTGAAGTTTTCATGGGTGAAGTTGATACTAAAAGGCAGGCTTTGAATGTTTATAGAATGGAATTGTTGGGTGCGAAGGTACATTCAGTTAAATCAGGAACAAAAACACTTAAAGATGCAGTAAATGATGCATTCAGAGATTGGATTGCTCGTGTTCATGATACAAATTATGTTATCGGTTCAACAATGGGGCCGCATCCATTCCCGATGATTGTCCGTGATTTTCAAGCGGTCATAAGTGAAGAAGCTCGCCAGCAATTTTTGGAAGTTGAAGGAAGGCTTCCGACCGCAGTTATTGCCTGTGTTGGTGGTGGAAGTAATGCCATGGGGGCATTCTATAATTTCATTGACGATGAGGACGTAAGGCTGATTGGTTGTGAAGCTGGTGGAAAAGGTGTTGATACACCATATAATGCTGCTGCTTTAACCAACGGTAAAATTGGAATATTTCATGGAATGAAATCAATTTTCAACCAGGGTGATTATGGTCAGATTGCACCTGTTTATTCAGTCTCTGCTGGACTTGACTATCCTGGAGTAGGTCCTGAACATGCATATTTAAGAGACACAGGCAGAGCGGAATATGTCCCGATTAATGACGAAGAAGCGGTTGAAGCTTTTGAGTATTTGTCCAGAATGGAAGGTATCATTCCAGCTATTGAAAGCGCTCATGCAGTTGCACATGCGATGAAAATAGCTCCTGAGATGGATAATGATGATATAATTATGATTTGTCTTTCCGGAAGGGGAGATAAAGATGTAAGGTCAATTGCAGAATATAGGGGAGTTGATTTAAATGAGTAAAATAGCTAATGCATTTAAAAACGGAAAAGCGTTCATTGCATTTTTTACTGCAGGTGATCCGAATATTGAAAAAACTGTTGAATATGCGCTGGCAATGGAAGAGGCTGGTTGTGATTTAATTGAAATAGGTATTCCGTTTTCCGATCCTATGGCGGAAGGTGTTGTAATTCAGGATGCTAATGTACGTGCACTTGCTCAAAACACAACAACTGATGACGTATTTGAAGCAGTTAAGGCCATTCGTGAAAAAACCGATATTCCATTAGTATTTTTAACTTATATTAACCCGGTTTTCTTTTATGGATATGAAAAATTCTTTAAAAAGTGCAATGAGTTGGGTGTTGATGGAATAATATCACCTGACCTTCCTTATGAAGAAAAAGGTGAAATTGCTGAAATTGCCCTTAAGAATGATGTGGATGTCATTTCCCTGATTGCGCCAACATCAAAAGAAAGGATTCAAAAGATTGCTGGTGATGCAACCGGTTTTATTTATGTTGTTTCATCATTAGGAGTTACTGGAATGCGTTCAGAGATAAAAACAGATTTAAATTCCATAATAGCGGATATTCGTGATGTCACTGATTTGCCTTTGGCAGTCGGTTTTGGTATCAATACTCCAGAGCAGGCTTCTGAAATAGGTAAGATTGCAGACGGTGTTATTGTAGGTAGCGCTATTGTAAAGATTATTGAAGAACATGGTGAAAATGCGGAAGGGCCATTAATGGAATATGTTTCTAACATGAAAAAAGCCTGCAACGAATAATCGATTAAAAAGTAAAACTTATTATATATAAAAAATAAATATAAATTATATTATTATTTCGAGGATTATTTATGTTTAAAGCAGAATTAAGTGATTCTAGTATATTAAAAACCAGTTTTGAAGCTATTTCCTCAATTGTTGATGAAGTACAAATTCAAACTGATAGTGAAGGTATGAGATTAGATGCCTTAGACCGCAGTCACATAACTTTCGTACATTTAGAGTTAAAATCTAGCTTATTTGATGAATATGTTTGTGATGTTCCTGAAAAAATCAACATCGATACTGATGAGTTCATGAGAGTGCTTAAACGTGCTAAATCTCAGGATAGGGTTTTAATGTCTGTAGATGATAATAATTTCATCATTACTTTTGAAGGGGACGCTACTAGGACTTTTAAAATTAGATTAATAGATATTGAATATGATAACCCAGTCCCACCAAGTATTGAACACCCAACTAACTTCAAAGTTCGTTTCTCTATCTTAAAAGACAGTATTAATGATATTGATATATTTTCAGACAAGATTATACTTGAAGTTGATGAAGATTACTTTATCGCATCTGCTGACGGTGAATTCGGTGATGCAAGCATCAAATATCTTCACGGTGAAAATATTCAAGAACATGCAAAAGCTTTATTCTCATTGGATAAGATTAGAGAAATGCTTAAAGCAGATAAATTTTCAGAGGAAGCCGAAATTAGTTTAGGTACTGATATGCCATTAAGTTTAACTCTTAATATGGTTACTGGTGACGGTAAACTTAGTTTCTTGCTTGCTCCTAGATTAGAAACAGATGAATAATTTCATTTGTTTAACTTTTTTTTATTTTAAAAATTTTTTTTAGAGATGGTATTAAGTGGATCAATTTTACAAAACCTTGCGCAGTATTCAGAAAAAAGAGAGGAATAACGGTACTCTTTCTCGTGTAGATGAAACTTTTTACAATGATATGCATGTGTATATGGATATGTTAAAGCAAGAAGCAATTAATGATCCCTTTTCCAAGGCACCTGCAATGCTTAAAGAAGCTCAAATAATTGCTACGGATATTTGTCAGAGAAGAGAAACAAAAATTACAAATTCCGCAGTTTTGAATATTCACAGGTCATATCATCTATTCACTGGCACTCCCCAGTTTGATTTGATTGATACTACTCCTTTAAATTTAACTCCTGAAGAGGAAAAATTTTATTTTTCATTAGTCGACACTTTAAAAAATCATAGGCAAAACATTTCATTGGAAAAATTGGCTGAAGATGAAGAAGAGATTATTGATAAAAAAATAATCAAACCAAAAGAAACACAATCCAATACATTGATTTCTCCAGAGCCTGTTGAAAAAAAGGAAGATGATGAAGTATTGAATAGGTTAGATGAAATTTCTAAAGCCAAACCTATTGTTGGCGAGAAAAGGGAACCTATTGAAAAGCAAATCATCAATTCCCAAAATGCAATTTCAAAAAAAGAAGCTGTTAACATACCTAAAGCGACTAAACCTCAAAATAATGATATTGAAGAAAATCCCAATGCTTTAGATGAAAATGAAGAATTTTATGATTTTGAGGCCAAAAAAATTGCTAAGGAAACAGAACTTGTTACAATGTTGGTTTTTGATGAAATTGGTGCTATTGTGGGTGTTGATGAAAAAGTTTATGGTCCTTTCATGCCTCAGGATTTGGTAACCTTACCTTTGATAAATGCCAAAATATTTTTTAAAAATCGCAAGGGTAGACAAGTTAAAATTTAGCAGTTTGGGATTAACTTTAAATAACTTGATAAATATATATAATGAATGTATCTATTTGTGATATTAAAAAATTATATTTTTTTATAATTTGGATTTTTGCTGTCTGTAGACTTGATGCGTTACAATGCAGTTTTAATCTCTAACGTTTTCTAATAAAATTTGAGTTTAGATAAATTCATGGATAGGTTTACAATGACTTATTAATACGGTGAAAAAATGAAAATACCAAAAGAAAAAAGAACATACTGTCCTCACTGTAAAAGACACACTATGCATGAAGTACACACTGCTAAAAAAAGAAAAGCTAGTGAATTAACCTGGGGACAAAGACAATTCAGACGTGTAACTGCTGGTTACAGAGGTTATCCAAGGCCTTTACCTGCTGGAAACAAACCTGTTAAAAAATTAGACTTAAGACTTAAATGTAAAGAATGTGGTAAATCTCACATTAAACAATCTTTCAGAACTGGAAAACCAGAATTTGTAGCAAAATAGGTGATTAACATGGTTAGTAAAGGAAGAGGAAACTTTTTAAAAGTTAAATGTTTAGATTGTGACAATGAACAAATAATCTTTGATCGTGCAGCTTCTGACGTAAAATGTATTATTTGTGGTAAAACCCTTGTCAAATCTCGTGGTGCTAAAGCTAAAATCACAGCACACATTGAAAAAGTTTTAAACTAGATTTCTAGTTTTCAACTTATTTTTTACTATTTTTTATAATTTTTATTTAATGTTGGTGAGAGTATGGTAAGAAAAAGTCAAGAATGGCCTGATGAAGGGGAACTAATTGTCGGTACTGTTTACAAAGTTCTTAATTATGGGGCTTTTGCTAAATTAGAAGAATATCAGGGCA
>NZ_JBGULU010000203.1:0-7067 GCF_045116495.1 Methanobrevibacter sp.
AGGGGGCATTCATCCAAGAATTGCTGCAGAACATCACGCAGAGTGGATTCCTAAGCTGATTCCTGAAGCTATTGCTCAGGCAGGAATCTCTTATGATGACATTGACCTGATTTCATTTTCACAGGGTCCTGGTCTTGGCCCTGCCTTAAGGATAGTTGCAACATCAGCAAGAACGCTGGCATTATCGCTTAAAAAGCCAATTATTGGAGTCAATCATTGTATAGGTCATGTTGAAGTAGGAAAACTGGATACTGGTGCTGTTAATCCAGTTGCTCTTTATGTAAGTGGAGGAAACAGTCAAGTTATAGCTTATGAAAGTGGAAGATACAGAATTTTTGGTGAAACCTTGGATATAGCTATCGGAAACTGTCTTGATCATTTTGGACGTGAAACAGGTTTGGGCCATCCCGGTGGGCCTGTTATTGAAAAATTGGCTAAGGAAGGTTCATATATAGATTTGCCTTATAGCGTAAAGGGAATGGATTTCTCATTTTCAGGATTGCTGTCAGCAGCACTGAGGGAAGCTGAAAGGGGAACCAAAATGGAGGATATCTGTTTTTCCCTTCAGGAAACTGCCTTTTCAATGTTGGTGGAAGTGACCGAAAGGGCACTGTCCCACACTCAAAAGGATGAGGTGATGCTTTGCGGTGGGGTTTCCGCCAATTCAAGATTAAGGGAAATGCTTAAGACAATGTCAGAAGAGCACGGTGCCAAATTTTACATGCCTGAGATGAAACTCTGCGGTGACAATGGAGTCATGATTGCATGGCTGGGACTGTTAATGTGCAACGAGTTCGGTCCGATGGATTTGGCAGATACCGGAATCATTCAAAGATTCAGAACTGATGAGGTTGATATTCCATGGATTGACAATTCGAAAAGCTATTTGACATTAACAGATGATTTGATAGCAAAGGGTGCTGAATCAAATATTGTCAGAGCCGACTACCTGGGAGAACCTGCAGTTTTAAAGGACAGGATTGTAAAAAATTATAGAATTCCTGAAATTGACAATAAAATCAGAAAGGCAAGATGCAAACTTGAGGCCAGGTTATTGTCTGATGCTAAAAGAGCGGGTGTTGTAACACCTGTTTTGTATGATGTTGATCTCGATAACAAATCAATATTGATGGAAGAAATCGACGGTGTTATTGTTAAAGACATTATCGATGAGGATTTGGCATTCAGAATCGGTCATGAAATCTCCAAACTTCATTCAGCAGACATTATTCATGGAGACATTACCACTTCAAATATAATGCTTAGAGATGACCAGCTGGTTTTCATTGATTTTGGTCTTGGAAGACATTCCACTATTGATGAGGATAAAGCAGTTGATTTGCTTGTTTTGAAAAAATCCCTGCAAAGTATTGACTATAATTTAGCAGTCAAATATTTTGATTTGGTTTTAAAAGGATATGGCAACGATTCTATTGTTAATACTATTGAGGATATTGAATCCCGTGGAAGATATACTCACTAATTTAAAACTGTCAGCTGTAAGGATAATTTAACCCATTTCACTGACATCAGAGTTAACCAAAATTTTAATAGAAATCACCATTATATTTAAAAATATGATAACATTTATAACTGGTAACGAACATAAAGTAAAAGAAGCAGAGAATATTTTCAAAGATTATGACATTAACTTAAAGCATATTGATTTAGGTTACGAAGAGCCTCAGGGAACTCTTGAGGAAGTGGCCATATCAGGCGCAAAATATGCTTGTCATGAACTTGACTGTCCTGTGATTGTGGAAGATGCTGGTTTATTCATTAAAGCTTTGAATGGATTTCCTGGAACATATTCACATTATGTTCAAGATACTATTGGAAATCAAGGAATTTTGAAGTTATTAGCAGATTCTGATGACCGTTATGCCGAATTCAGGTCAGTTATTGGGTACTGTGCCCCCAATTCTGAGCCCAAGATCTTTTTAGGCAAAGTGTCAGGAGAAATCGCAGTTGAAGAAAGGGGAAATTTAGGATTTGCCTTTGATCCATTGTTTTATGTGCCTAGTTTAGGTAAGACATTTGGAGAACTTACAACTGATGAAAAAAACCAATTTTCACATAGAAAAAATTCTTTAGAAAAATTTATCAAATGGTATTCTAGTCAAGAGTAACATTATTTTTCTAATTACTGCTTAATTGGGCTTATTTAAGATTTAATAAATTTAAAGAGGTTTATATTATGGCAAGACCAGAATGGGTAACTTATAGTGATGAAGAAATTGAAGAAATGATTTTAAAATTTAACAGAGAAGGTAAAAGTACTTCAGAAATAGGTATTGTATTAAGAGACCAATACGGAATTCCTTCAGTTAAAGATGTAACTGGTGAAAGAATCACTGAAATTTTAAGAAGAAACGGTCAGGCTGGAGACTACCCAGAAGACTTAATGAACTTAATCAGAAGAGCAGTTAACATCAGAGATCACTTAGAAGAAAACCCAAAAGATTTACACTCTAGAAGAGGTTTAACTATTATCGAATCTAGAATCAGAAGATTAGCTTCTTACTATGTAAGTGAAGGTAAATTACCAGAAGGATGGAGATATAATCCAAGAGAAGCAGCACTCCTTGTTAAATAGAGCTAGCGAAGCTTGTAATATGCTCAAAGAGCATATGGAAAATGATACTGTTATAAGATTAATTTCTCATAACGACGCTGACGGAATCTCAGCGGCTGCAGTCATAGCGAATGCTTTGGCTGAAGAGGATGTTCAGTTCCATGCAACTCTTGTCCCACGTCTTAAGGAAGATATGGTAAATCAGCTAAGAAGTGAAAAAAATGATTTATTCATATTCTCCGATATGGGCAGTCAGTTCATTAAGGAATTCAACACCTATAAGCATGATGTTATTGTTGCAGACCACCATCAGGTCAATGACACCGAAGCCGAGAGCAATGTTGTCCATGTAAATCCTCATCTTTTTGGAGTTGATGGAAGTAAGGAGTTATGTGGTGCAGGATCCGCTTATTTGACTATAAGGGATTTAGATAAAAAACATTTGGCTTATTATGCTTTGGTGGGTGCGTTTGGTGATATGCAAGGTCAGGAAGGGTTTACTGGTGTAAACAAATTGATTCTTGACGATGCACTTGAAAGCGGTAATTTGGAGATTCATGAAGGTTTAAAGATTGTTTCAAAATCAACCGAACCGATTTTCAAATCTCTCGCTTATACTTTTTCACCGCCTCTTCCGGGAATCAGTGGTGATTTGGATGGGGCCCGTGAGTTTTTAGAACACATGAACCTGTCTTATGGAATCAAATTTACAGATTTGGAAGATGAGGAGAAAGACCTGTTAAAGGATGCCTTAATCAATGTCAATCCAGATATTTTCGGAGATTGCTATACTGTAGTTAAGGAATCTCCAATGTTGCGCGATTTGGAGGAATATTCATATATTCTTGACGCATGCGGCAAAAACAAAAAACAGGGATTGGGTTTAAGCATTGCCATGGGTGAAAAGGATCAGGCTCTCGATGCCGCTTTAAGGTTGCAACGCCAATACCGTGACCAAATTGTCAAAGGTCTTGAATGGGTTAAAAGAGAAGGCGCTCAGCAATTGAATTCAATCCAATACTTATACAGTGAAGATAAATTATTGAAATCTATAATGGGTACTATTGCAAGTATCGGCCTGTCAGTTGATTTGTTGGACAATTCCAAACCTGTACTTGGACTTTCAAGACTTCACAAGGATATTAAAATATCCGGTAGAACAACCAGGGATATGGTTGCAAAAGGAGTTAATTTAGGAAAAGCCTTGCAGGATTCCTCAAATAATTTTGGAGGAACTGGAGGAGGCCATGATATTGCAGCCGGTGCAATGATACCATATGAGAGTAAAGATAATTTCTTACACTTGGTTGATGAAATGGTGGAATATCAATTAAATAGTGATTAATATGTTTTTAACAAATGAAGAACAACAAATGTGCGATGGAGAATTTGGAGAAACCATTAGAAAAAGTATGGATATCTTAGTTGCTTTAGGTGATATCTATGGTGCTTCCAAATTAGTTGATATTACTTCTGCACAGGTATCTGGTGTTTCTTACAAAACTATTGGAGATGCTGGTTTGGAGTATCTTGAAGATTTGGCTCGCGATGGTTCAGGTAAAGCTACCATCAATGCATCATTAAATCCTCCGGGAACTGATTTGGATAATTGGGAAGCATTGGGATTTCCTAAAGACTTTGCAATCAAACAAAATCAGATTGTTGATGCATATGCAAATCTAGGCATTTCCAAAACATGTACTTGCACTCCATATTTGGTTGGTAATGTTCCAAGATTTAGAGATCATGTTTCATGGTCTGAATCTTCTGCTGTTGCCTATGTCAATTCTGTAATTGGGGCTAGAACCAATCGTGAAGGCGGTCCGGCAGCACTTGCAGCAGCAATTGTTGGAAAAACTCCATTATATGGTTTCCATTTAGAACAAAACAGAAAGGCAAATCTTGTCGTTAATGTTAACTGTGAGTTGAAAGGTGCTGATTTCGGTGCATTAGGTTATATTATCGGTAAAGTCGTTGGAGGCGGCGTACCTTACTTTAAACTTAAAAACACTCCTAACAATAACGATTTAAAAACCCTTGGTGCTGCACTTGCATCATCAGGTTCCGTTGCACTTTATCACATCGATAATGTGACTCCTGAATTTGACAGGGCAGGTGAAGCGGAAGTTGAAGATATAATGTTCATATCTGATAAGGAAATCGGAGAAACTCGCCAAAAATTATCAACTACTGACAAGGAACCTGATTTAATCTGTCTTGGATGTCCTCATGCATCACTTGAAGAAATTAAACAAGTAGCCAGTATTGTTCAAGGAAAAAATATTAAAAATAAATTATGGATTTGCACATCAGTTAGTGTCAAGGCAACAGCCGATAGGATGGGCTACACTGAGATTATTGAAAAAGCAGGCGGAAATGTTGTATGTGACACCTGTATGGTTGTAGCTCCTATTGAAGAGATGGGCTTTGAAGTAATCGGTGTAAATTCAGCAAAGGCAGCAAACTATGTTCCGTCAATGTGCGGACTTGATGTTGTTTATAATGATGTGGAAAACCTTATTCAGTTTGAATAAGTTTTCTTCAACTCTTTTTTTTTAAAACTATTAAACTTTAAATTACATAAAATCTATAAATTATAGCAATAGAAATTAGGGAAGACTTTTTTATGAATTATTTAGTTGTTGGTGCTGGAAATGCTAGTAGGCCCGTTGCAAGATTGCTTAATTATTTGGGTCATAAGGTTGTAATAACTGATTTAAAAGATATTTCAGAATTTAAAATAGAATTTCAAAGAAGTTTAATTGAAATGGAAAAGGAAGGAGTTATTCTAGACCTACCAAATAAAGATCCGTCCGTTGACGGATTTGATGCAGTTTATATGCCACCGACATTACCGGATTCCGCTCCAATAGCCGAAAAAGTTAAAAATTCAAACTTAAAAGTCTTGACCAATGAAGAATTTTCTAAAATCGTTAATGATTTGATTCCTGTTGATATTATTGGAATTACCGGAACTATGGGAAAAACAACCACTACTTTCATAACTACAAGCCTTTTTAAGCAGGCGGGTTATAATGTATGGTCCTGTTCATCTTTAGTAAATAACCTTGTTTCAGAAGCAATCATAGATGGAATTGTAAAGGGTAAAGCCAAAGAATGTGATATAGCTATTTTTGAACTTCCTCATGGCACTATTGGCCTTTTAAACAGATTAAATATCAAAATTGGGCTTTTGACAAACATCGCCGAAGACCATTTGTCCGAATTTGGGGGGTCACTTGAAAAGTACCAGCAGCGCAAACTTGTCCTTCAGGCCATGAGTGAAACTTTCATCGCAAACAATTCCTGTCGTGACATCATCGAAACTGTTAGGGATGATGCGATTTACTATGCATTGGATGAAGATGTGGACTTTAGGGGAACTGTTGGAGAAAAATCATTAACAATTAAATCAAAAGATGTGGAATTCACAACTCCATTTTACATGATGAGCTATTTCTTTGAAAACTCCGTTGCCGCATCAGCAGTGGCATTAACATACGGCGTTAAAGAATCAGATATCATTGATGCCTTGACAGTATTTAAGGGATTGCCGGCACACATGGAAGATGTCGGAGATTATAATGGAAGAAAAGTTATTCTCGATTCCGCATTTTTATATGATGGAATGAAAATTACACTGGATTATTTTAAGGATGAAAGTGTAGTCCTGTTCCTTGATCATTTTGATACATTGTCCGTAAGGGATAAGGCTGAAGTTGGCGAATTGATAAGCAACTATGATATTAAAGTTGTTATAGCCAGCGGTTTTAATGAAGTAACTCAGGAAGTTGAAATGGAGGCTGCTCAAGAAATTCTAGATGCAATCACCAATCCAAGCATTGAAAAGTTAGCAGTTGAGGATATTGAAAAGGCAGCCGAGTTGACTTTTAAATATTCAAAGCCTGGAGACATTATTTTGCACATGGGACCGCTTATAGCATATGATAGGCTAACTACAGTAGATAAAATTATGAAAGGGCTTGAAAAAGGGAGTAATGAGTATGAATAAAAATAAGACCTTTGGAGTTATTGGTGTTTGCGGAGCTAATGGTAATTTAATAGCTAGGATTCTTAAACAAAGAGGATACAACGTTATAGGAACAGATTTAACATTTAAAAAGGATTGCAAATTCGCAAAAGCTTTAGAAGGTTATGATATTGATGTTTACTATGGTCAAACTCCTGAAACTTTTTTCAAAAAGGCAGACTATATAATTCCTCCCGCAAGTATGCCAAAGGACGCTGAAATTTTAAAAAATTGCGGGAAACCTATTTTGGAATTGTGTGACATCATTGAAATGATTAAACCTGAAAAACCTGTATTTGGAATCACAGGAACTAACGGCAAGACAACCACAACCACTTTACTTAAAAGGGTTGCTTATGATAATGGAATAAAACCATGTGAACATGATCTGGAAGGCATGCAGGGCAATGCTGAATTCATTCCAATCCTACAGTCCAGATTGGATGGGGACGTAGGTATTTT
>NZ_JBGULU010000204.1:0-25757 GCF_045116495.1 Methanobrevibacter sp.
GTTGGCTTAAAATGACATCCTCATCAATGTATGACAGTATCTCCTGAATTTTATCATATAATGTTTTGATTTCATCTTTGGTAAGCAAATTGTCAATGAATTCTATTTCCAAAATCCACTGCAAATCATACATCAGCACATGCTGGATGAATTTTGGAACTTCATTGAACGTATTTTTGGCATATGCAATCAGATTAAGGAAATACTCATCAAGCCGAGTAGTGAAATAAGATTTAGTACTGGAAGATGAAGTAATTAGTGAGTTTTGAGTCCCATCTTTTCTATAGTAATATTTCGGCTTAGAGAGAAATCCTATTACTGGATTTTCCAAAAGCATCTGATTTATCAAAAGTGCATCTTCCGAAACTCGTAGGTTTTCATTGAAACGGAACTTTTTAACCTTATCAGACCTGAAAAATGCTGATGAGCTTGAAAGCTGTATGTAGTTCGGATCTGTGATGACATTTATGACTTGATCCTTTTCATACTTGAAATTTAGAATGTGGGATCCCCTTTTAACTCCGAAAAAATAAATTGGAATGGAAACTATATCCACTTCATAATACTCCTCTAAAAACCTGTATGCCAGTTTAAAAGCATCATTGGAGATAACATCATCACTGTCAAGGAAATTGACATATGGAGCTTTTACATATTTCATTCCTCGATTTCGAGAATATGCGGAACCCATATTCTTTTCATTGTTGATTAAAATAATGTTTTGAGGATATTCATTTTTATAACTTTCAAGGACTTTCAAGGTATTATCTGTGCTTTTATCATTTACAAGAATCAATTGGATGTTTTTTTTGAAATTTAAAGTTTGATTGATTAGAGAATCTAATGCTTGGGCAATATATTTCTCCTTATTGTAAACTGCCATGACAACCGAAAATTTAAAATCCAAAATAAAATCCTCCTTACAAGTATATAGTCAAGCATATTATATAAAGAGTGGCAAACAACTTTTTAAAAGATAGAGTCAAAAAAAAATAAAAAAGGCATGTTTATAAACTATGATTGAATAAACATCCCATCATGAAAAACCCTTTGAATTCAACTTCAAAATCTGAATCAGTTTATTTGACTTTACCTGTCAGAAAAAAAAACCCTTTAATTTCTACAAGTTTTCTTCAGACCCGACAGTAATGAAAATAATTTCTAGTTTGACTTCCATACTCAATAGAATTACCTTCAATCGGTTTGAAATCGGGTTAAAACCACGTACATTATCTAAAATCTGTGCTATAACTCCCATATAACCTATCTTTTAAATGTACCGTTTTCAATACTTTAAGATTATTGAACTTAATAGCAACTGACCCTAAATGAAGGTTTTCATATAGTCAATCAAATCATCCCTAAACTCATCATCACCCATCGCAAAATCAATTGATGATTTAATCCACTCCAACCTGTTTTCAATATTGAAAACCTTACCCTCAAACTTAACACCATAAACTTCATCCAGTTTAGACAAAGCATCTGTAAGCTGTATTTCACCATTAAAACCAGGTTCAGTTTGCTTGATTTTATCAAAAATATCTGGTGTCAAGATATACCTTCCAACGATTGCAAGGTTAGACGGAGCATCACTCCAATTAGGCTTTTCAACCAAATCGTTAATCTTATAGACATTATCATGGATATTGACTCCACCAACAATTCCATGCATATTAACTCTATCTGGAGAAACCTCTCTAATTGCTACTGTGGATTTATTGTACTTGTTGAAAACGTCAATTAATTGTTTTGTGAGAGGTATTTTTGACATTGTAATGGAATCTCCAAGTAAAACCACAAAAGGTTCATCTTGGACATGTTTTTCAGCACATGCAATTGCATCCCCCAAACCATTTATGTCTTTTTGTCTGACATAACAGACATCTGCAAGGTCTGTGATTTTTCTAACTTCCTTTAGAACTCTATCCTTACCCGCCTTTTGAAGAGCGTATTCAAGTTCATAAGATTTGTCAAAATGATCTTCAATTGAATGTTTGTTTCTGCCAGTGACAATTAGAATGTCATCAACACCTGAGTTTATGGCTTCCTCAATAACATGCTGGATTGAAGGTTTGTCATAAACTGGTAACATTTCCTTGGGCTGTGATTTAGTTGCTGGCAACAATCTAGTTCCAAAACCTGCTGCGGGAATAACTGCCTTCATAATATCTACCTTAATTAATATATGATTTTAGTATAGTATAAACTTTAGTTATAATTAAGAAATGTCACTAATATCAAATTACTTTCCAACTAAATACTCAACGGAGAAAAAATTTCATTATTTTAATTTAGCACCATTTACCATCACTAAATAATATTTCAAGTACAGTATTTGAATATTCATTGATATATAAAACATATATTTAAATAATTTAAAAAAAATTATTAATTAGAAGGTTGCTAATTTTCCATACATTTTACAAGCAATCTTCTTCTTATAACATAAAATAGAAACATGAATGAAAATTTAAATTGTAAAATTGGATAAAATATGTGAAGTTAATAAATCATATTTATAAATTACCCAATAACTGAAATAATAAATTAAATTGTTTTTTATGATTTAAATGGGAAACATTCTATTAATTCTTTTTGTTTTTCATTGATTTGATTAAATGTTTTGAAATTACATTTAAAATCTTTTTCAATATTAGGAAACTTTCCATTTCTTAAATCAAAACATTCTCTATCAGTCCCAAACGAAGAGAAATAATCATGAAATTTAAATCCATTGCCTTGAACTCTCTCTGAAATTTCACACCAACAATTTGGAATGCTGTATGAGTCGGCAACTATTAAACCATGAAGACTAGTAGAAATTATATATTCACATTCAGATATTTCCTTTAAAACTTGTTTCGAATCATTTTGAACATCTATGAATTTTGAATTAGGATAATATTCCAACATTTTTTCAAAAATTCCTTCATTTTTATCCAAAAAGTGCGGAATAATACCTACATGATATTTTTTTTCGGAAGGTTCAACAATCAACGGAGATAAAATTCCCGGATCTGCTAGAACACATGAAATATCTTTTCCTAGAATCGCAGATAATTTTTTTCGACTTTTTTCACCCCTTAACGCATGTATAATAAAAGGTCGGACACATTCATGAACTATATTTTCATATTCATACATAAAACCAGAACCCCAAATATGAACCGGTTTATTTATTTCACATCCTTCCTGCATTTTTTTATCAACATAAGAATTTGTGACAAGCGTATCTAAAATACTTCCAACACAACATAAATCTGCATTTTGAAATGGAGCACATTCAAATTTTAATTTTAAAATTGAAGACAATATATCTTCATTTAGCAAATCTCCAAAATTTGGTTTTCCATTGTAGTAATATACTTTAAGATTAAGAGATTTAATTTGCCTTTTTTTATACTCCAAATACTCTTCATAAGAAACATTTTCCCAAACCCAATTTAAAACATCATCTATACCATCTTTATCCCCAAAATGATCTAAATAATAGTTTACAGTAATGGCAATTTGTTTAGCATACCACTCATCAACATTTGGAATAACATCATATTTTTCCAAATACTCATAAATTTTTCTTTTTTCATCAATATTTTTTATTATGAAATCTGATTTTACATTGAATGTGTGATTTTTTCCATGGACTCTATAAATTCCAATGATTTTCTTATTAATAAATGTTTTTCCGCCCATCATTAAAGCTCTTAAATATATAGAGGTATCATTCATCATAGTCATCTCTTTAAATTGAGCCTCCATTAAAGTTTTTCTTCTAAATGCAGCGGGAAATGTTGATGTTGGCTTTCTAATTTTAATCATGAAATTTTTTAAGTATTCTAAGGAATCTAACATAGTCTCCTCAAGATTAAAACCAGAATATACATATTTATCTTCTTTTTCATAATGAGTATAAGATTCAGAGCAAACCAAATTGATACGTTCATCATTAAATATATTTATTAAATCAAAAAAATAGTTATTATCAATAAAATAATCATCATCATCACAAAAAATTATATAATCTCCATGAGAAAGATTGTAACCTTTTTGTCTATTCAATCCTGAACCTAAATTTTCATGATTTAAGTAATATTTTAAGCGTTTGTCATGGTAGTTGCTGTAAACTTCATTAGTTTCATCATTTGATACATCATCGATCAAAATTATCTCAAAATTCTTATATGATTGGTTGAAAATACTGCTTAATAACTCAGACAATTGTTCAAATCGATTATGTGTTGGTATTATGATACTTATTTTAGGAGTGTTATTATTGATATTGCTTTTTGTTCCGCTATTATACACTAAATTGTAATATGCAGAATTGCTGAGTATATTTGCTTCTTTTTTTTGCACAAAGTCTTTTATTTTCTCATCCATATTATCACCATCAAATAAGTAATTTTTATAAGATTAATAAAACTAATATACATAATATTTTGCATTTTATTGTTTTAAACTTTTTTCTAAAATTTAATATTAATTCTTTAACCTTACGGAAACCATGCAAAATTTTAATCAAATTTTTCAAAACAAAAGATTATGATTCTAATCATATAAATTAAATGAGAAATAATCAAAAAAGCTTAAAAATTAGAGAATAATACCCTTGACAATTAAAAAAAAAAGAAAATCAAAAAACAAATAATATTAAAAAAAATAGTAAAAAATGTTTATGAATAACATAAATATTAAGTTAATCCATTAACACGCCAAATTATGTAACTTAATAAAAAATATGTTATAGAATCAACTGTATAATATCCCCACCATATTACTTCCGTAATATTTAAGTTTAAATATTTTCAACATATTAGAAGCCATACTTTAAATACTGTTAAATCAAATAATTAAATAATTAAAAATAGATTTGCCCATAAGGTATTTTATTTACAAGTACTATCAAAACATAACAACACTACAAAGGTTATTTTTCTTATCCTATCGGATTCTTTTTTACCCTTTTATTTATCTGAACTTTTAGCCAATTTAATTAAATATTTACCATAATCAGTTTTTTTAAGAGGTTGCGCTAGTTTCAATAATTTCTCTTTTGAAATATAACCCAAATTAAATGCAATTTCTTCAAGACATGCAACATAAAGAGACTGTCTTTTCTGAATTGTTTCAATAAAATTACTGGCTTCTAAAAGCCCATCATGAGTCCCAGTGTCAAGCCAAGCCATCCCTCTTCCTAAAAGCTCTACTTTAAGTTTGCCTTTTTTTAGATATTCTTCATTAACTGAAGTAATTTCTTTTTCACCCCTATCAGAGGGTTTGATATGTTTAGAAATTTCAATTACATTATTATCATAAAAATACAAACCAGGAATTATATAATTTGATTTTGGATTTTTTGGCTTTTCTTCGACAGATAAAACATTACCCTCGTCATCAAATTCAACAACACCAAAAGCTTCAGGATTTTGAGTATAATAACCAAAAATAATTGCCCCAGACTCTATTTGATTTGCTCTTTTTAGGATTTCAGTGAACCTATGTCCATGAAAAACATTATCCCCTAAAATTAAAGCAACATTGTCATCGCCAATAAAATCTTCACCTATTATAAATGCTTCAGCAAGCCCATTGGGTTCATATTGAACTTCATACTCAAATTTAATACCAAAATCTGAACCATCCCCTAAAAGACTTTTATATTGAGGCAAATCTCTAGGTGTTGAGATAATTAAAATTTCTTTAATACCCGCAAGCATTAAAACAGAAATCGGATAATAAATCATCGGTTTATCATAAAGTGGCAATAACTGTTTTGATACTGCTTTTGTAATAGGGTACAATCGTGTTCCTGAACCTCCTGCTAATACAATTCCTTTCATAATACCTCTCCATTTAATGAGAATAAACCCAGTCATATCCTCTTTTACGATTATTTTTATCATGGAACTTGAAAAAGTTATCTACACGCTCTTTATACTTATCTTTCATTTCACAATTATTAGACATATAATCAATTAGTGTGTCAACTAATTCATCTTCATCAGTTATTACTTCTCCAAAACCCATTTTTTCATAATCCCAATATCCTTCATCATAGTGATAATCTTCATCACCCTGATAATAAATTACTGGTTTTTTAAGATATGCAAAATCAAAAAATGTACCTGAATAATCAGTAATTAATAAAGATGAAGGATTTATAAGTTCTTGGTAAGTTTCTTTAGTAGATATTATAATATTTTCAGTGTCGAACAAATGTATAATTTCCATTAGTTCAGGATGAGGTTTGAATATTAATTTATACCCATATTTATAAGCTGCAACAACTAATTTTTTATTATTAAATAAACTATTAAGCCTTAAAAAATAAGGAGTATTTACAATATACTCTTCATCTTGGTTCTTCAAATCCTCCCTCCAAGAAGGAGTTAATAAAATTTGTTTATTGTCTTGTTTTTTAGTAAGTCCATCATGTCGTGGAAGACCTAAAATTTGAATAACATCATCATCATAGTTATAATTTTCATTATGTAATATTGATTGTTCCTCCATTTCACTAGATGCAGAAAATAATGCTAAATTTTTATTATACTTTTTAATATATTTAGAAATATCTTCTTTTGTGATTCCATGAGGGAAAAGATATTTTTTAGAAGTTACCATCCCTGAATAAAATTTTCTATTGATATCATAAAATGGATTAATGAAATTTGTATTTACATATGAAACTATCACCTTTTCAGCAAAAAGATATAATAACCTATGTTTAATTGATCTAAATGGAACAACATGCTTATCAATATTTTTAATTTTTTTAAAGTCGCCACTATCTTTTTCAAGAATAAAATATTTACTTATGTCATCTTTTTGATTTACAGCATAAGAAAACAGATGTTTCGAATTATCATCAGCAAAATCGGGCCTGTCTAAAAATAACCAAATCTTTCTATTTCTCATAAATGGGAATAACAACAAATATGCAATCCTATAAAATATTCCTGTCCAAAAATAAGGTTCTTTCCCGTTTCGTTTCAATTGGAACATTTTTCTTATAGAAGAAAATTCAAATCTCCACATAGATCTATATGAATACTTTAATACATGGAAATTATTATTTTTAAATAATATTATATTGGAATCCCTAACCGTATAATGACTAACATTAGATAAATCTGAATGACTATTAAAATGAATAGCGGGATTAATTAATATTTCTGAACCATTATTATCAAAACCAATTCTAATAGACACTTCATTATATTCCTCCAGATTTATAGGAATTTTAAAATCAAAACAATGATTATACATCCAAGGAACATCAAGTTTAGTAACGGGTTTCCTAGAAGTAGAATAATTAATTGATTTGGCTTTAAATCGTTCAGTGTTAGAATTTGGAGTATTTTTAAAAGCTATAAAATATATGTCATCCATATTAAATGAAGAATTAAATAAACCAGAGATATTCAAAAAACCATTTTTTATCTCAACAATATCAATCCACAAGTTATGTCTTTTTAAATTATCAATTTGATATTTATCCGACATTAAGAACACATTATCATTATTAGCTTCAATGTGTAAATTTTTATGTTTAAGATATAATAAGAAAAATTTTTTATCTTGAGTATAACCATCAAATACTGTGGTTAATATAACATGATCATCAAATTTATCTAAAACATAATAGAAATAATGCCAAAACTCATCAATTTCTTCTTGACAATCAAATATATCTAAATTAGGTTCATTAATCATCCATTGAAAATCATATAACATAGTATATTGGACAAAATAAGGAACTCTACCCTCTTTATTGATAGTATAATCTATTAATTCTTTAAAAAAATACTTTAATCTATGAGTATAATATTTTTTATTCGATTTCATGGAGTCCACACTAGAATCCTTAGAATATCTTTGGCGATACCAATATTTTGCATCTTTAACAACCCCATATTTCTTTTTTTCTAGGAGTAACTTATTAATAAGTAAAGTATCTTCCAAAACTAACACTTCAGTATCGAATAAAAATTTAAATGTATCTCTTCTAAAAAATGCAGATGCTGCAGATAATTGACTAAAATTTGGATTTTCAGACAAATCGACAACTTTTTCAACTTCATATTTAAAATTTAGACGATGTGGACCAGTAGCTCTTTCAAAAAGAAAAATAGGGATTGAAACCATATCAATTTCATCATAATGTTTAGAAAAAAAGTTATTAACCGAACTTAATGTATTCAAAGATAATTTATCATCACTATCTAAAAAATTAAGATATTTCCCTTTAGCGTATTTAATGCCCAAATTACGTGCTCCAGCTTGACCCCCATTCTCTTTTGATAAAACAATGATATTTTCAGGAAATTTATTCCAATATTCTAATGCAATATCCTTAGAATTATCTTCACTCCCATCATCAACAAGAATTAATTGAACATTTTCCTCAAACCCGATGTCTTGGCCAATAATAGATTCTATTGCATCTACAAGATAATCTTCTACATTATAAACGGCCATGACAATAGAAAATATAAAATCCTTTGAACTAGGTTGGACATATTCTTCTTTTAACAAGATTACACCATCTTATATTTTAATTTAAAATTTACTATAAATAATATATATAAAATTCTATTTATAAACTTATTGGACTATTATTCAAAATCTCTGTGATGCTATTTTCGTCTTTATGTCCAAAGTATTAAATAAGATTATTTGAAAGTTAATGACTATATCATTTGATTTTTCAATTTTATTCACCAAATCATTTAAAAATATCCTTTTTATTTTCAACCCAACTAGGAACTGGAATATTATCTAATAATCGTTCAGTTCTAAGTTCGATAATTACATCAGGATTAAACCAACGTATAACATCTTCATTTAAATTTCCATGATCCCAATAGAAAAAGGATTCCCTGAAATAAAATGGGAAAAACCATTTTAATAAATTAGTACTTGAATCTCTAAATATTAAAACACGTAAACCGGAAAAACTATCTTCATTTATAAAAAATTCTGATTTGCGCACTCCATCATAATTAAACTTATCTGGAATTTGTTCAAATGCATCTATTAATTTTTTTGGAATGAAAATTTGATTTTCTTGGTGATTAGGATACATAAGTTTTTCATCTTCAGAATAAGACCAATTTCTTTCTGTTAAGAAATCAAAATTATGGATAATTTTTTTTATATTACTATCCAATAATAACTTCTTAAAAGCATCAGATGTAAAAGAATCATCTATAAAATTCAAAAATTTAAATGTTAATTTAAGACCACCATCATAATTTATATGAGAGTCTAAATTAAAATAATGTTTTGGTTGTAAATCACTAGCAAAATCTTTAAAATTTGGCATTGCCTCAATATTTCGTTTAATATAATCCGTATTAAACGGCAATAAATCTTTACATACAACACTTTTATCTGGAACAACAAAATAGTAATAGGATACATTATACTTAGAAAATAATTCTGCCTTAAAATTTAAATGTTGAGTGAACAAATTTACATCAAAATTATTATTATAATTATCATCAAAATGCTGCTTTAACTCTTGATTAGTATCATTAATTAAAAAATAAAAATGATTTAAACCTCTTAATGCTAATTTATATTTTGAAAAATCAATATCATAAATATGACTAGAATTTTTTTGTTTAGAAGGTATTAAAATATGATGAATATAATCTAACTTCTCTAAAGATGAAAATTTCTTAACATCTTCAAATAAATTTTTATCATAACTAGGCAAATGTTTTTTAGTGCAATCACCAGTATAAATTTCATTCTTTTCAATATCTTCTTCTTCAAAATATCCAGTATATCTATTTTCAAAAATAACATTTTCATGAATAATTTTTGCTGGATTTCCCTCATAATAACAATTTGATTCTGCGACAAAATTATTAGAAAGAGTAGTAAAGTGAGAAATGACTGCGTTAGATTTTATTGTGCATCCATTTATAATATTGCATCCATCACCAATAAATACCTCATCACCAATATAAATATTATTAGGATTATTTAAACGATGTTTCGAATTTAAATCGTATAATAAAAAACAATCAGAAGTTCTACAAAACAAATTTGCTCCAATAATACAATTATCACCCATCATGAAATTCCTTGATTCTTGAATACTTATTCTTAAAAGGGGATTAATATTATTATTTTTTCCAAAAAATATGATAGAATTATTAAATATTTGAACTCTAATTGAATAATCTGCCGAGGATACTGATAAATAAATTAATGAATTATTTCCATTGAAATTTATAATAGAATCTTTTAATTTAACACCTTTTTGACAAAATAAAATATTATTTTCCCCATGAAAATAAATAATAGAATTATTCAGTGTTAAATCTCCCATTATTTTATTATTTTTCAAATTTTTAATATCTTCTAAAATCTTCACGGCTTCCATAGTATTCACTTTTAATCATTTCAAAGAATATATATTATTTTATCACATTAATATATTTATTTATGCTGGCACAACCAAATTTGTTAAATTTTTTATTTATATTTGATTACATTCTTTATGAAATTTGATTAAATACATAATTTAATGTTTTAAATTTTATTTTATCATATTCTATTAAACAATGCCCTTGTAATCTCCTAATTCTATTTTATCAATTAAATGCTCTTTTTCTGAGAAAATTAAATATGATCTATGGAAATGTGATTAGTTATATCTTTCAAACCCCAAACAGAAGTATTAAATTCCTTAAAAATCAGAGAAAAATCGATGCTATAAATTAAAAAATAAAAACAAATACAACAGAAATTACTAAAATAAACCCTGCAAATAACATTATCCCACCTAAATTAACAAAACAAATCGAAGATAATTTTACAACTTAGAAACATGACTCAATAAAATGATAATTTTTAAAATGACTAATGCATTGATTTTTTTTATGATAAACCTAATAATATAAATATCTTAGGAGATATAAATAATAATAATTTTTTTAAAATATTAAAGTGAAAACTATGGAAACTGTGAAAATTTTAGATGATATAAAAAATTTAAAAAATAATAAAATAATTGGTAGGCCTAAAATAAATAATTCTAACATAATCTTTAAAGGATACAATAATATTCTTTTCTGCGAAGATAATTTGGAGTTAAATAACTCCACAATTTCATTCGAAGGTAATAATTCAATAATATATTTATCTTTTGGAAAATACCCAATAACACTAATTGTGAGGAATAATTCCACAGTATTTATAGGTAAAAATAATAAAATCATTTCTAAAGTCATTATAAATGTTCAGGAAAATCAAAATTTTATTATGGGAGATGATGGAATTATTGGAAGTGGTGTTAATATCAGACTATCTGATATATTCCCAATATATGATTCAAAAACAAAGAATCGGATAAATTTTACCAAGAGTGTTTTTATTGGAGATCATGTCTGGCTAGATTTCTTATCATATTTATCCGGAGGAATACAAATTGGTTCAGGCTCAATTATTGGAAACCATACTTATCTTCCACCTTATTTAAAAATTCCTTCAAATTCTTATGTTTTGGGAAATCCTGGAAAAATAATAAATAAAAATGTTTTTTTCACAAAGGAAAATACAAGTAATTATATCCCTAGTGAAACAACTAATTCATCAACATATAAGAGTGATGTTTTTATATATGAAACAGATGAAGAAACATTGGATTTAAATAAAATCGATATGATTTTAAATCAATTATCCTCTGAAGAAACATTAGAATTTATAACAAAACTATTCATAAGAAATAAACGTAAAAATAGATTTTCAATATAATATTAATTTTAATATATACTATAAATAAATTAACAATGATGATTATATGAATCAAAGATTTTTATTAGAAGAAATAATAAATAAAAATTTCGCTTCAAAATATAAAGGATCCGTATTAGGGATTATGTGGAGTGTATTGAAACCATTATTGATTATGATTATTCTCACAATAATCTTTTCAACATTATTTGGAAGTAAAATTAATAATTATCCAGTTTATTTTTTATCTGGAAAATGTATATATGATTTTTTTAATTTAGGAACAACAACTGCAATGAATTGTTTGAAAAACAATCAAAATATACTAAAACAAACTCCAGCACCAAAACATATATTTGTTTTAGGTGGCATATTTTCAGAATTTATTAATTTTATAATCACATTAATAATCTTAATAGTTGTAATGATTGTTACTAAAGCCCATTTTTTCTTTACGACAATACCATTTGCAATATTGCCAATAATATCTTTGTTGATGATGATTATAGGTATTGGATTTATTTTATCCATTTTATGTGTTTACTATACAGACATACAACATTTATGGAGTGTTTTTACATTAATGTTAATGTATGCTTCAGCAATTTTTTATCCTATGGACATTATTCCAGAACCATATCATAGTTATATGCTATTAAATCCTATTTTTTGGGTTATAAATCAATTCAGAAACTTTATGTTATGGGGAAGTTGGCCAAACATTATAACATTAATAAATACTATTCTCCTTTCTGCAATAATATTAGTATTTGGAATTATTGTATTTAAAAAATTTGAGAAAAAGATAACTATAAAATTTTAGATGTGTTTAATATGACTCCAAAAAGATTATTTAAAAAAAAAAATAACAAACATTCTTTAAAATCATCCATTAATAAAAATAATGCAAATAACCTTCAAAGTGACTCCCAAAATAAAATGAAACTCACAAAAGAGGAATCTGCATATTTAAACAAACAATCCAGTGCATTAAAAAATAATAATGAGGTTGCACCTATTCCAAAACAACAAAAAAAACGGAATGTCGATGAATATCTTGAAGAATTAATTCCAAATTATTCAAAAGAAATATCTGTTGAACTTAATCATGCTGATTTAACCTTCACTGTTAAAACAGAAAAAGTAGATACTCTTAAAGAAACTATAATTAGAATTTTCAGACATAATAAAACAAGTAAAATGAAAATTCATGCATTAAATGATGTTTCATTTAAACTTTATCAAGGGGAAAAAGTAGGTATAATTGGATATAATGGTGCGGGCAAATCAACTTTGTTAAATGTGATTACAGGAATATACCCAATTGATAAAGGTTCTGTGAAAACATCTGGTAATATATCTCCATTACTTTCGTTAGGTGCGGGTTTTGATTACAATTATACTGGAAGACAAAATATTTATTTAAATGGTGCAGTATTAGGATATGATAAAAAATTTTTGCAAAAAAAAGAAAATGAAATCATTGAATTTTCTGAACTAGGAGAATTTATTGATATTCCAATAAAAAATTATTCCTCAGGTATGCTAGCAAAATTAGGGTTCTCTATAGCGACAGCAGTTAATCCAGATATTTTAATAATTGATGAAATTCTTGGAGTTGGTGATGTGAATTTTCAAAGAAAAAGCTCTGATAAAATTCGTTCATTAATGAATGATGGCACAACTGTACTTTTAGTTTCACATTCCATTCCTCAAATAAGAAACTTATGTGATAAAGCAATATGGATTAATAAAGGAAAAATAAAAGAAATTGGTGAAGTTAATAAAGTCTGTGATAATTACCTTAAAGATTCTAAAAATGCAAATGCCCAGCAACTAAAAAATATTAAATTTAACTAACATAATAACGCAAGAAAAATATAATATGTTGTAAAAAGATATTTGAAGTAGTTTTCTTTCAAATTTATTAAATTTTCGATGAAAAGATGTTTATTATTTTGAAAAAATTTTAAACAAAATTTGATTTTTATTATTAAATTTTTAATGATTATTATTGCAATAATTTTAAATAGTATTTAAATTTAATAAAATATTATTGATATAAGAATCAATTTAGGAGGATAAGATGTATAATATTAAAGTGAGTGTAATAATTCCCATTTATAATGTTGAAAAATATTTGAAAAAATGTTTAGATAGCGTTATTCATCAAACTTTAAATGAAATTGAAATTATATGTATTGATGATCATTCTACTGATGATTCACTTTTAATTATTGAAGAATATGCTAAAATTGATTCACGTGTAAAAATTATTAAAAATGATATTAATAAAGGAGTTTCCACATCAAGAAATTTAGGAATTAAAGAAGCTAAAGGAGAATATATTGCATTTCTAGATTCAGATGATTTTATCGATGAAACTGCTTATGAAAAAGCTTTCCATATAGCCCATAAATTAGATTTAGATTGTTTATTATTTAAAACCAAAGTATTGGATAATAGGACAGGAGAAATATCTGACAAAACTCCTTATTTTGCATTAGATTGTTTCAAGAATTTTGATAAAGAAATATTTAATCATACCGACACAAAGAAATTTACATGCGACATTAATGTTCAACTTGGTTCAAAATTATTTAAAAGAGAATTTATTATAAATAATAAATTATTTTTCCCTCAAAGAAAGATTTTTGAAGATGAAGACTTTTTTTATAATATTTATTTAAGAGCCAATAGAATATCACTATTACCAGAGCATCTTTATTACTATCGTAGGTTTCGTAAAGGTTCCATTATGGAAAACAAAAATAAGAGATTCCCCGATTTGTTAGACACAGTTGATGAACTCAGGAAAATTTTTATTAAAACAAATAATTTTGATGATGAATACAAAAATTCATTTTATAAAAAATATATTTCCTTAATATTATATAGATTTAAAGAAACTGATGAGGAAGATAAAGAAGAATTCTTTTTAAAAACAAAAGAATTTTTAAAAAAAATTTTATTTAACGAAAAAGACATTCTTTATTTAGATGAAGAAAATAAATTAGCTTCATTTTATATATTAAATAGCAGTTATGCAGAATTTTCAGAGCATCTTAAAAATAATACCAGTCTTAAAAAATTATTAAACTATTCAATTGATTTTTCATTGGATTTGAATGACAGTTTACAGAATAAAAAATCAAATCTAAATGACAAAAATCAGATAATCAACTCCAAAAACGAAATAATCAACTCCAAAAACGAAATAATTGATGGTAAAAATAATCTGATTAAAAAATTAAAGGTCGATACACAAAATACGGTAAAACAACTTGAACTTCAAAAAAACCAAGTTACAAATTTAAATGACACAATAGAACAAAAAAACACCCAAATAACAGAAAAAAAAGCAATAATAACAGAAAAAGAAGAAATAATAACCAATATTAACAACCAACTTGAACTTCAAAAAAACCAAGTCATAAATTTAAATGACACAATAGAACAAAAAAACACCCAAATAACAGAAAAAGAAGAAATTATCAATAATTTAATAGAAAATTTAAAAATCCAAAATAAGACTATTTTAGATTTAGAAATGAAATTAAACAATAAACTTAAAATCATTGAATCTTTAGAAAATAATAATAATTTGATTAGTGAAGAAATTCTAAATAAAAAGTCAACTATTGAAGAACAGAATAACATAATAGAATCATTATCAATTGAAAAAGAATATTATTTAATCCATTACAATTCATTAAAGAAAAATAATGCACATTTAAATAATATTAACGAAGAAGTTTTTTCATCAAATAGCTGGAAATTAACAGAACCACTGAGAAAATTTAGACGAATCTTAAAGTAAATATCGTGAAATTTAACTAATAAACATTAAAAAAAGTGCTAAAATTATTAAAAATAAAAATAAAAGTGCATTAATATGCACTCACATTTCTAACTAAATTGAAGTGATAATAATCTGCATCATACACTTTTGTCATATTATAGTTTTGTTCATATTTCTTGTTGGATTCTTTGAGTTTCCAATTGACAAGATAAATTTTCTGACCAGTGTTATTGTGTAGTATCTGATCAAAATCTTTGCAGATTTCAACATCACTGTCATAGAAATAAGTATCCTTTAATGTATACATTTTAGTTTTATTCAAGTCATTATGCAGAATTCTGTAACCGTAATCAGTGTTGAAAACAACTACAGTATCATTATTGTTGATTGAATTTAAAAAATCTGCCTTTTTGTCATTGAACTCAAATCTGTGGTTCAGGTCTATTTCTGTAATAGCTACGCCTGCACATCCTAAAACCAATACCAATGCAATCATCACAGCAAGTATTCGGTCATCCTTGATTTTTCCAATCACCATTGATGCTGAAAGCCAGAAGATTCCCATTATAGGAATCATATATCTTACTCTCATGGAATTGCTGAAAGACAATGCAAGGCCAATTACACCAAGACCGATTGTTGCATACATCAGAAATACACCTGCTGCAGAAAACCTGTCTTTTGATTTGTAAATTAAAACAATAAGCAAAATTAAAAATACAACAGCAATTACTTTTAAGACAATCATTTCTAAATTGAAACCTTCATTTTTTATTGCAAAAAAGATGAAATAATTTAAAATATCATGAATGTGAACAATATCTTTCGGCTCATCGGAATGCAGTCCTATTTGGCGTATCATTACATAACCCCATGGAGCATACAATACCGCTAGAGCAATGACTGATTTTGCAAACTGCTTTATCTTGTCCCTGTTGTTTCGTAAAATCTCAACCAACAACAGTAAATAAATCAGTGCACATGTTATTGCAAAGAAATACTGTGTAGATGCTGAGAGAAGAGTAAACAGTGTCAGTAAAATCCATGACTTCCTGTCCCAGTTGTTTACGACTTCCCAGTAATACAAGAATGCCATCAGGACGAAAAACAGTCCCCAGGAATACATACGGGCAGTTAAAAATTCAACGAAAAAGTCTGTCATGACCCCCAAAGAGAATATGAACAGCCCTGCGGTCAGCCAACCGTAATCCTCACGTATTTTGGTTGCAGAAACAATCATTATCAGGATGTACGGAATTACTGAAAATACCTTTACGAAATACAGGCTCTTAGTCAAACCTAATGGATTAAAGAGATACAAAAGTAGATAGTGCAGTGGAGGGTGAACATCATTTACTATAACCACCATTGCCTCCTTTAAAGGCAAATTCACGTGAATAAGTCCAGTATTCATCTACATGCAGTATTGACCATGAGGCCTTTGATACAAACATGAATAAGCATATTACAACCCCAATTGCGAAAAATATTTTTCCCGCATTATCCCTGTTTATGATTTCCATTTTTATTACAACCCTTTATGAAATATTAATACTAATTAGAATATTTGATTTTTAACAATATAAATACAATTCCTGAAGTTATTCAAAATTTATCACACATTTAGGCATAACATCATGTAAATTTTACATAAAAATATATATGATTATCAAAATTTAAAGAAAATTAAAATGAAAAATAATGTTTTAGCTTCATTTAAATAATATAATCAACTAAGTATTACTATCTAAAACAAAAGGATTTAAACTAATATGATATTGCTAAGTTTTGATACCGAAGAGTTTGATGGCCCCCGTGAGCACGGAGTGGAATATTCGCTGGAGGAAGGAATTAAAGTATCTGTTGAAGGTACAAACCGCATTTTAGATGTTTTAAAGACAAACAATGTTTGTTCAACATTCTTCTGCACCGCAAATTTTGCCGAAAATGCCCCCAGACAATGCAGAGAATCATCAGGGAAGGTCATGAAATAGCCTGCCATGGAGTTGACCACTTCGAGCCGAAGGAAACCGATTTTGTCAAATCAAAGGAAATCATAGAGAATCTGACAGGCCTTACAGTGACAGGCTACAGACAGCCCCGCATGTTTCCAACCATCGAATCGGAAATCAAAAAGGCAGGATACAGATACAACTCATCAATAAATCCTGCATTCATTCCAGGAAGATACATGAACCTTAAAACACCACGTACATGGTTTATGAAAGATGGAGTGATGCAAATTCCGTCATCAGTAACACCAAGGTTCAGATTCCCCCTATTCTGGCTGTCACTGCACAACCTTCCAGAAGGAATATACCACAGAATGGTTCGAGGAGTATTAAAGCACGACGGCTATTTTGTAACCTATTTCCATCCATGGGAGTTCTATGAGCTTAAGGAACATCCAGAATTCAAAATGCCATACATAATAAGGAAAAACAGCGGCAAGGATATGGTAAGGCGTCTGGACAACCTGATAAAAATGCTTAAAGACAAAAACCACAAATTCATTACCTATAATGAATTCATGAATATCCAGACCAAGACTAATCCCTAAAGACTATCAGTTTTGAAAATACGTAATTTAGAATAATCACTATCACCTGAACAACGATTTTTGATATTAAATCGCCGATTATCAAAACATCAATGAAAAGATACATCAAACCTGTGTCAACTGCACCTGAAAATATCCTCCCTCCAAAAAACAGGGACATTTCCTTTAGAATTTTTGGGCTTTTGCTTTCAAATACCCAGATCCTGTTGGTGATATATGCAAACAGAACTGAAAAGAACCATGCCAGAACATTTGAAATAAGATAGTTGATGCCAAGAAGGTCTTTAAAAAAGAAATAAGTAACAATATTGACAAGAAATGTCAACGATCCGAAAAATACATATAAAACAAGTTCCCTATCCAATTTCATCTAATCACTCATTATCAATGTTTGATTCCTTAACGATAAAAACAGGCCTGTGTTTAGACTCAAGATATGTTTTTTCTAAGTATTTTCCCAGAATACCTATTGACAATAACTGTATTCCTCCCAAAAACAGGATTGCGCACATTATTGTTGCAAAACCCTGAACGGGATCTGAGTAAAGAAGATATTTTGCCACTATGAATATTATGTAGAGGAATGCGATGACTGAAAATACAGTACCGAACAGTGTGGATATGGACAGAGGAAGTGATGTGAATGCGACAATGGCTTCGATTGAATAGTTGAACAGTCCCCAGAATGACCAGGTGGTTTCACCCGCAACCCTTTCCACGTTTTCATATGAAATCCATTCCGTTTCAAATCCAACCCACTGAAACAGCCCTTTTGAAAAACGGTTGTATTCGCTTAACTGCAGTATCGAATCGACGACAGGTCGTTTCATCACACGGAAATCTGTTGCACCTTCAACCAAACCCATATTAGAAATCATGTTGAATAGCTTATAAAAGATGTGGGATGCCCATGACTTGAACCTGCTTTCTCCCTTTCAGGTGGTTCTTCTTGCGGCAACAACGTCCACATCATCACGGGAAATTATTTCAAGCATCTCAGGAAGCAGACTTGGAGGATGCTGCAGGTCTGCATCCATAAGACAGATCAAATCACCTGAAGCGTATTTCAATCCTGCATAAATTGCAGATTCTTTTCCGAAATTTCTTGAAAATGAAATGTATTTGACATTCAGATTTGAATCTGCCAAATCTTTGATGTTTTTTAGAGTATTGTCGCTTGATCCGTCATTTATGTATATGACTTCAAAATCATGACCCTCTAGGACTTTTTGAATTTCACCCAGAAAAAATCCCAACAGATTCCTCTTCATTAAAACATGGCACAACAATACTTAAAACGGTCATGATAGATTATTTATTTGAAATATTATAAATAATTTCCAATGTTTTTTCATAAGCCTGCCAAAATTAATTTACAATAAAGTTTTATATCATATGAATCAAAAAATATTATAACAATATTAATTTATTATTTCATAGGATGATACTATGTTCAAAAAGAAATATATATTCATATTACTAATATTGGTCTTATTCACTATATCTTCAGTAAATGCAGTTGATAATAGTTTAAATATTTCAAATAATGATTTTAAGGATATTTTACAAGAAGATGATTCCAATAATATTGACATGACTAATTTTAATGAAATACATAAAATTGAAAATAATAATGCCGGTGAAATTATTGGGAATTCTGAAAATTCTGAAAATAATGCCCAAGATATTGAATTGAATGTATATGCACCATCAAAAATTACAAATAACACTGAAATCATATATTATAAAGAAAATACCATTTCAATAAGTTCAAATTCTATTGATGCTACTGGAAAAATAAATATATTCATCAATGATGAATTAAAAGAAACATTATATGCTCAAACATTATATAATTTAAATTTTTATGAAATAACTCCAAATGATTTTAAAACATATGGAGAACATACTTGGAAAGTAATCTATGAAGGAGACAGTAATTATAATCCTACTACAAAAACAGGGAAAATAATATTCGAAAAAAACAAAAAAACACCTTCAGACTATGTAGACGTAACTTTCGATGCTGATATAAATACTGACAACTCTTTTTATATGTATATACAAACAGATTCCGAAATATATAGTCAACCCCTAAATATTTATATAGACAATGAATGTTTATTCACATATGCGAAAAAAAACATGACCCTTGATTTAAGTAAAATAATAAATTTAACCCCTGAAGAACATTCATGGAGCATAATTCTTGAAACATCAAATTCTATTCCTCTAAAAAATGGAACATTTATCATTCCTCAAAAAACTGGCGATGAAAATACTACCAACACAACTAATGATTCATTCAATATCTCTGCTGAAATTAAAACACCTAACTTTTGCATGTTATTTAATTCATCAGAATTAGTTAATTTAACATTGCCTAATGATGCAACAGGAAATTTAACAGTTTATCTCGGTAAAACTAAAGATAGTTACGAATTATTTAAAACTCAAAAATTAGTTAACGGAACTGCAAATATTGAAATTTTTGGATTACCTGTTGGTTATTCTTATCTTAAAGTAAACTATAATGGAAACTACAAAGTTGAAAACATAACTGATTATAAAATAGAAGTTCAACCCATTATAACAAAACCCCAAAAAATGACATGGGGAGAACACCAATATATTACAATACAAACAGATGAATACACTAACGGAACATTCTCCTTTTATATATATGATAAACTTTACAAAAAAGTAGAGGTTATTAATGGTAGTGGGAAAATTTCTCTTGAAGATGTTCCAATTAAAGAGTATATGAATGGAACTTCTATTCTATACAATACCAATGCCTATGAATTTAATAGTTCTGGTTACTTATTCACAGTAAAACCAATAATAAAATTAAATGCTACAAAAACAACAATTTATTATGGAGACGCCGCATCATATAGTGTAAAAATTACTGGTTTAAATGATAAAGTTCTCATAGATAAATATGTGACATTTAAAATAGGTTCAAAATCTTTTAGAATAAAAACAAACTCTAAAGGTGTTGCGACACTTAAAATACCTAATACAATTACTTCTGGAAAATATACTATTAAAGTAATTTATGATAAATTTTCTACCACAAAAACATTGACTATAAAACAAGTATTAATTCTAAAAAGTATTAAAGTTAAAAAATCAGCGAAAAAACTAGTACTTACTGCAACTCTTAAAAAAGGGAAAAATCCAATAAAAAGCAAATATGTGACATTCAAATTCAATGGAAAATCATACAAAATAAAAACCAATAAATATGGAATTGCTAAACTTACACTTAAAAAATCAGCCCTGAAAAACCTTAAAATAGGAAAAAAAGTCACTTATCAAGTTACATACCTGAAGGCAATTGTCAAAAAAACCACAAAAGTCAAAAAATAAGAATCAAATCATTATGTTACTTATTTTTTAAAAACATGAAAATTATTATTATGGAATGAAATAAACACTATTAGACAGATATTTTTTTATATTAAGTATTTTGATGTTGATTATATGCTTATCAACCCACTGAACCCTGTGACAAGTAATGTCAGTGAATTTTCACATGGACAGCAATCAATTTCCAGTAAGAAATTTGCTACACATTCTTGGTTGAAGTACAATCCTCCGTTAAATTTTCTGTTTTTAACGGCAATATCCAAGATAACTGCAGATTCTACCATTTTAAATGTGTTTTCAGTCATAAAGGAAGAAAATCTTAAAAAATCCAACAAAACAACAAAATTCTACAATATTCCGATATTCATAGAACCAACAACAAAATAGAAGGATACTTCAATATAACATTACCAAAATCAATAAAAAGAAAATTCAGAACACAAAACGGACCAATAAGATGGATTAGACAACAAAAAATACGCTGGACACAACGAAATGTCCTGACTCAAAAAACATGAAAATCAAAACAAACATAAAAAAGATCGATTAAATATCATGACAATTTTAGACAGAGCCAATTTAAAAAGGAATAAAAAATTAAAAAATCAGAAAATAAAATATTGCTAGAAAAACAAACAACAAGTATTTAAACCTTTTTAAAGATGAAAACTAATTTTAAACAAAACAAAGAAAAATAAAAAATTTAAAAAAATTCAGTCAAAGAGCTAACTTTTTGACAGCCACTTTTTCATTATCGTTAAATAGGGGTTAGATAAAATTATTATATATGAATATTAATCGTGATGTTTTGGGAAGATATTTTTTATAATATCCATTTTGATTGGCCTGTACATGTTCATCTGTCCAATTTCAAATGTTTTGATTCCTGTTGACGAATACTGGACACTGTCACTTATCAATCTGCCGTTCCTTGAAGGGATGAGGATTGCCATAAGCGATGTCCATCTCCGCTTCATTACATAATACTTTATGCTGTGTCCCCAATAACATTCAACAACATTCATTTATTGAAAGCAGTTACAATAATACCTTATTTTATACTTCTTGCGATTTCAGTCACTAAAATCATAAGGACTATGGTGGCTTGCCTGTGGCCTTTTCACATTCACAACTGCCACAATGAGCATATTCTTCATTGACTTTTTGACAATAAGAATGTATCCGTTGGCAATGCTTTTCATGGTTTTAGTCTTTATTTACTTTAAAGAAGTCATTGTCAACTTTGACTGAGGTTCATGGATTCTTTTAACATTGTTACATTGCTTGGAGCATATACTCATTACTTTTTGCTTTTCAGCTGCGACCTGGTTTATCTGCTGATACTGGCACATATCCTTAAAAGCCCCGATAAAAGGGAAAAATCAAAACATGGATTTATTCCGTCGTTTCACTGATGATATTGTATGCACCATGGTTTGTGGTTCTCATAAGACAAATCAGCACCCAGACAAGCACATCACATGAAGCCACAACTTTCAACAATGTGGCGAACTATCTGACCCTTTTTGCCATAAACAAGGGTGGTTTCAGCATTGAGATGATACTCCTGAGGGTTCTGGCAATTGCATTTGTAGCTGCAGTCATATATCTAATTTATAAAAACAGGAAAAAAAATATGAAGGTTCCGGCGTCTTTTTAATGTATGCAACAATCTTTATAGGAGTTTTGGTTTTATCCATTTCATTCAGCCGGTAAGGGCAAGATATCTTGTTGGAGTGATTGCAGTGTTCTGGCTTTGCGTTTCAATACTGCTGTCAAAAACCAAAAATGACAAGGTTCTGGCAGTTATGCTTGCAGTCATTCTAGTATTATCAGTTTCAAGCATCTTCATAATCCATGACGAGGCAATCACAAAAATTAACTGGGCAAATGAGAGAAACGAATTTTTGGACAGCATCAACAATGAATCCAATGTTGTTGTATACAATACCAATTTCGGATATATGTTCGTACACGGCGGCGTGAACAAGACCCCCGAGTATTCCCTTTCGGACACACATATTTCTTTGATGACAATGCCAAAATCCAAAAAGACATTGATAAAATAATAAAAAAACATCCGAAGGACAGCATATACCTTGTAAACTGGAAGGATATAGGCAAGAACAAGAAATATGAGAAAAACTATAATCTAACCGAGAAATATGATTCCGGAGATGTTGTAGTTTTAAAAATAGACAAGTGAAAAACCTATCCTATCAGATTATAAAAAACAATATGATTTTCATCAACGAAAAATTATATTAAACTTCCAAACAAATATTAACTTGGCAAGGTGAATTTATGGATTTGAAAGTAGCAAAGTTTGACGGAAATGCGCTTAAAGACGGCTCAAAAATTAGAGATGCCGCACAGTCAGTTGTTAATGAATATTTAAAAGGCACACAAATAGTGGTTATTGCTTCAGCTACAAGCAACACTACAGATGAGCTGATTAAGATTTCAACTGAAGCCGTCGGTAATTTTTTAACCGCCTCACAGAAAGCAGAAATTATGGCGATGGGTGAGAGAACAAGTGCAAGGCTTTTGAAATCTGCTATTGAATCTTTGGGCGTTAAGGCAGAAGTGATTGACCCCTACAGTGACCTGTGGCCAATCATAACCGATTCTAATTTTCTTGAAGCCAAAATTGACTTCGAAACCAGTGAACATAAGATAAATACATTAAAAATTCTCCTCAATCAAGGAATCATCCCGGTAATCTGCGGATTTTTAGGGAAAGGCAGAAGCAATGAAGTTACCACACTGGGCCGTGGGGGAAGTGACATTACAGCATTTTTAATAGCAAACTGCTTGAATGCGAAGGAAATAATCATTGTAAGTGACGTTGACGGAGTAATGTCAAGTGATCCGACACAAATCGAAAAGGCAAAGCTTCTGAGGGAAATATCAGTTGAAGAGCTTAGAAACCTTTCCACCAAAGGAGTCAGACTTATACATCCTCATGCACTTAAGTATAAAACACCTGAGCTAAAAGCAAAGGTCATTAACTGCTCACATAAGGATTTAACTTCATCAGGAACTGAAATCATCGGTCCTTTTGAAGAGGATTTGCAGAAAACCGCATCACTTTACAAAGACCCATTATCAATTATTGCACTCGTCGGAGATGCTCTTTTAAGCAAAACAGGACTTTTAAGCGAACTTACAAACTACATGGCAGATAAAGATTT
The DNA here is from genome assembly GCF_045116495.1 of Methanobrevibacter sp. Lineage (GTDB taxonomy): Archaea > Methanobacteriota > Methanobacteria > Methanobacteriales > Methanobacteriaceae > Methanocatella. The sequence goes on from NZ_JBGULU010000204.1 coordinate 24,686, forward strand.
GAACATCTATAAATTGACCGTTGGAGATAATTCCATTACTGTTTTTGTAGACAAATCAGAATCTGACAGGGCATACCACACATTGCATGATTTTGTATTAAAAAGCGATACATTCAACTCATTGTCATTGGGAAAGGACACTGCGTTAATTACCATCGTAAATTTGGACGTTGTTGAAAAGCCAGGAATAATAGCTGCAATAACCGAACAGCTCAGAAAAAACAATATAAAGATAATCGAGATTAACTCTTCCTTGACTGCAATTGTTTTGATTGTTGACTGGAATGATGGTGAGAGAGCCTGTGAGCTTATTAACGATATTTTAGAATAGATTTGAATTTAAAACATAATTTTCATGAAAATTAGCAACCACAATTAAATGTTGATATTCGCAACAATTAATCATCCATAAAAAAATTCGAAGCTACGGCAGTGCAACTTCGAATCGGATTTTTCACGACTTGTTAATTTAGTCATGTTTATATTACTCACTCATACAATATAAATTAATAGGTTAGCTGAAAAAATCCTAAAAAAATAAAGAATTAAAAGTTTAAAACCCATTAAATCTTAAATTAATCATAGCCATTATCGCAATAAAGATGACCTATCAAACCATCTTGCATTTTAAGTAATTTAATGAGTCAAAAATAACAATTAAAAAAAGATTATAATTTAAATCCGGTTCCAACAAACTGGGCAACATCACGACCCAAATCATCCTCAACATTGACAATTACAATTGAAGATGTTCGGCCGCTTTTTCTGCAGGTTGCTCGGGCAATTAGCTTATCTCCTTTGGGAGCGGACAGATAGTTGATGCTTACTTGTTGCGCTACTGTCAGCTGGTGAATCTGATTGGACAAAACCGCAAAGGCAAAATCTGCGAGAGTGAATATCACACCACCCATTACCCCACCATATGCATTTTTGTGAGTGTCATTCAACTCCAAAGAGCATACAGCTTCGTCTTCTGTAAGTTCATCCAATGTAACACCAGTATTTACTGCAAACAAGTCCTTATAGAAAAATTCTCTAGCGCTTTCTACTGAATCAAAATTAGCCATTTTTT
>NZ_JBGULU010000205.1:0-4886 GCF_045116495.1 Methanobrevibacter sp.
ATTGCGATTTCATCACCAATATCAGTTCCTAATGTCTGATTAAGCGGTTCGCCTGCACTGCTTGCATTAATACATAAAAATATCAAAAATACAAGCATTGCACAAATAAATAAATTCTTATTAACCTTCATTCAATCACTCGATTCAATAATATTATAAAGTAAAATTAAAAAAATATCAACTTTATATTATATAATAATTTTATTAATAAGAATATTTAAATCCATATTGTTTTAAAAAAAATAAGTTTAAAATGATAATAAAAAAAATTAAAAAAAAGAGTAGCGAGATTAAATCCCACTAATTGAATGTTAATTTTACTGTTTTTGTTGCTTCTTTATAAGTACCGTCCTCTTTAACATCAATGGTTGCAGCAAATGTGCCTTTGTTACTGTTTTTAATGTTGAAGGTCACTTTACCGTTCTTATCTGTTTTACCAGTGTAAGTTTTACCATTCAATGTTAATTTGGCTATTTTACCAGACCTGAGATATGCTTTACCATCGTGAGATGATCCGACAATAGTAGATAAGGAAATTGTGTACTTAACTTTTGCATTTGCTTTTAATGTTTTTGCAGATGCTTTGACTTTGATTGGTTTTTTATCCAAATCAACACATACTGAAGCAAATGTGCCTGTGAAGTCATCATTTCCGCCGAAGAAGAATGCCATAGTGTACCTTCCGGCTCTAACCATGTTGAGCTTATATGGGTTGAAGCTACCTTTTTCATTGGTTGTTCTGTTATAAACTTTGTCGTTTACTGCAAACTGTATTTTAGCACCGCTAATCGGTTTACCATCTATATCCAGTAACTCTGTTGCATAGTACATTCCTTCTTCACCTGCTTTGGTATCAACAGCATAACCGTTAAGGGTTATTACACCACCCGGAATGTTAAACCTTGTTTCAGCTTTAACAACACTAGGAACAGATGGAGAATTAAAAGTCAAAGTAGTATTTACACCAGATATTTCATCGTTTCCAGCAAAACTAATAGCAATTACGGCACCATTTTCACCTTTAATTGTAAATTTACCATCCTTATCAGTTAATGCAGTATTTACCGCACCATTTAAAGCATATGTAATTGGGGCACTGACAATAACATTACCCTCACTATCTTTAAGCGCAATAGAAATGGATTGGTCATCGCCAATTGTGATTTCACTGAATTCAGATGATTTTAAAACAACAGGAGCTGTCTTATTGGTTTCAACAGTTGCAGTACCATTTACATACTCAATTGGATACTCAATACCGTCAACAACAACAGTCTCAGGAACTGAACTGTTAGTGGCATTAGCCTTAGCTTCCTCTAATTGATTAAGTAAATCTTCAATTGTTTGATTAGCAGCATCAAGGTCGTTTTCCAATTTAGTAGCATTAGTTTGAGCTTCCTCCAACTCACCAGCCAAATCATCAACCCTCTTATTAGCATCAACAAGATTCTCACTCAACTTAGTAGCATTAACCTTAGCTTCTTCCAACTCACCAGTCAAATCATCAACCCTCTTATTAGCATCAACCAAATCATCAGCCAAAGCAGAAGCATTAGCTTGAGCTTCCTCCAACTCACCAGTCAAATCATCAACCCTCTTATTAGCATCAGCAAGATCATCAGCCAAATTAGTAGCATTAACCTTAGCATCCTCTAACTCACCGGTTAAATCATCAACCCTCTTATTAGCATCAGCAATATCCTCAACCAATTTAGTAACATTAGCTTGAGCTTCCTCCAACTCACCAGTCAAATCATCAACCTTACCATTAGCAACAGCCAAATCCTCAACCAAAGCAGAAGCATTAGCCCTAGCTTCCTCCAACTCACCGGTTAAATCATCAACCCTCTTATTAGCATCAGCCAACTCGCCGGTTAAATTTTCAATCTTTTCTTTTGCTTCAGCAAGTTCATCAGGTAAACCTGTATCGATAGTAGTACCATTCACAGCAGGAATATTATATTCCTTACCATCAATGACAACAGTAATATTATCCGGTTCTACAGGCTCTTCAGCAACATTAAACGCATAGGATGTAAATCCTGCATTGTATTTATTGGTTTCCAGACTTTCAACTGTTATTGTATATGTTCCCGCCTTGGTGATTTCATATTCACCTGTCACTTTTTCAGTGTTTACTTTGATGGTTAAAGCACCGTCAGTTTCATTTACAACACTGATTGTTACTTTATCGCCGATTTTTGCATCAGCAATAGGGGAAACTGTGAGTATTGCCTCTTTTTTAGTTGCTTCAAATAATTTGGTTACAGTTTCGCCAGCATACTCTTCATTTTCACCTGCAATTACAGTAATATTATAGATTCCTCCTTTTAAAGGAACATATTTTACTTTACCGCTAGCTACCTGGAGAACATCGCCTAAAGATAATCCCAATGGGCCATTTGCATTAATTATGCTCTGCACTTCTCCATTGATGGTGACAGTCAGTTGCGCATTAGTGTCGGATGTGATTCCTATTAGAATTTCATCTCCAACTTTTACATCATCAGGAACATCAATAGAAATGTTTGCCCTTTTCTTGTCGGCTACGGTGAGAGTATACTCCTGTGATTTTGATGATTCATAGTTATCATCACCGCAATATGTAGCCACGACTGAATAGTTGCCTGTGCGGTCAAAAATTAAATCCAAAGTATCGGTTTTGGATAAATTCACCATGTATGAAGTTCCGTTAATGTCAATTGAAACCATTCCTGTAGCTTTTTGAGGAACATCAACCCTTATTGTGGCTTTTTCACCGACTTTAATGTTATCGAAACTCAATTCAATGCTAGATTGCCTTTTAGGAACAGTGAATATTTCGGATTTGAACTCTTTGTTTTCATATATTATTATTAAAGTATGGTTGCCTGCAGATATGTCCTTAACTGTGTGGTTTGCCTTTCCGCCAGCGAGTTGGTAAACATTGCTGTTTCCATCTACAATTACATTTACATTACCGCTGACATTCCCAATTTCTATATTGATTATTGCATCATCACCTGAAATCTCAATGTTGCTTTCAATTTGAACATTATCGGCAATGTTGATTGTGAATTGGGTTTCGGCTTCATTGAACTCATATTCACTTTCATTTAAAGTTACTTTAACGTTGTAAACATCATTTGCCAAATCAGGTAATTTCAATGTGGCAACCCCATCTTTTGAAGTTGCATTATGAGGCCTGTTGTTAACAAGAACTGTGAATGTTTCATTTATGCGATTTGAACCGAAAACATTGATGAATGCATAGTTGCTATAGACATTTACATTCACGTCAATCCATATTTTTCCTTTAACGTTTATTGAATCTGTTGCATCTGAAGCGAAATAACTGTTGTCTCCATTAAATGATGAAGCTATGTCATAAACTCCCTTATCCAGTTTGATATAGACAATAGCCTGACCGTTATTATCAGTTGTGTTCATAAATGTAGAATTGTTGACTGTGAAAATGATTTGCCTATTTGATACCGCATTATCGTTTTCATCCAACAGAGTTATATTGAAAGCAAATGCGCTGTCATCGGTTGCATTTAAACTGCTGGAGACTATTTTTGTCTTATACATCTCAATTACAAATTCCCCACTTAAAATAGCTGCAGAATAATCGGAATCATCAGAAAGTGAAACATGAACACTGTACAAATTATTGGATAAATTATTTATTGTTAATGTGTTAGTTCCGTTGGTTAAATTGAATGGAAGGTTTTCACCGTTGATATTCATAATTATGCTTTCATTAAGCGGTTTGTTGGCAGTTACTGTGATATTAACATTATTGAAAACACGGGTAATGTTTAATGCCCATTCAATATCTATTTTTGGAAGAGTGTAAGATGTCATGTTGGAAGATGAATTGTAACCTGTTGCACCAAATGAAGCGGATATTGAATTGACCTTTTTATTAAAGCCATATGATAATATTGCAACACCATTTTCCACATTGACAGTCCGGTTTTCGCCGTTTATATTGAAAGTGACATTTCCATATTTTACAAGATTTCCAAATTCATCATAAACCTTAGCTGAAATGTTGGATAACCCATCCTGTTTAAAGTCAATGCTCAGATTTGTCAATGTATTGATTGGATTTAAATATGTAAATGCCTTAATACAAGCCACACCAGAATTATAATTGTGGTCTGGGTAAGTTTTAGAAAAATTGTATAAATCGAACCAATTTACACCGTCCCAGCTTATATAAGAAACACCAGGAGCATAAACCAATTTATTTAAAGAATATATTTCAGATATCGGAACTCCCACATCACCGGAGGTGGTAATATTGAATATGACCTCAAAGACATCCCCGCTTTTGACTGGAATGAACTTATTGAGATTGAATGTATAATAACCTGAAGCTGAAATTCCGGATAATGCATCCTTTATCTCATCATTTACAAGAACTGTTGCTGTCCAGTTGGTTGCTTTTTCAAAGTATGTTGAAACAGCCGCCAGATATTCATCACAAGTTGAAGTGAATCTGTTCTTGTACAATGCATTTGATGTGGTGCTGTAAAAGTAATCTGTCATTCCTGCTATATCATATTGATAATTTTTATCAAAACGGATTGTGTCATTTAAAATGAAAGTATATGAAGAAGCTTCCACGTTAGGTGCTGCAAAACTTGAATCATAATATGAAACATAGAAGTATCCGTCATTTCCCCAGCTTGAATCCCAGCTGTTTCTTACAATCCATGCACCGTCACCAGGGATGGAGCTTCCGTATTTAAAATTATATTTTGAGTATGTATCATCCCATCCGACAATTGTTACTGCATGGTTTCCACCAGTACCCCAGTAGTAATAAGCAAAGGTATCATAGTTTAAATAAGAATTATGAAAATACATTCCAGTTCCTACAGCACCATAATTCAGGA
>NZ_JBGULU010000206.1:0-5518 GCF_045116495.1 Methanobrevibacter sp.
TGTATAATGTACTCTGTTCATGAATCGTATTTATTTTTGCAGACGTTAACACATCAACTACACCATTGATTCCATAATAATTGGATCTGGATATATTTTTATCATAATTGGGCATGGGTCGAACACCTTTAATTAAAATCTCGGATGCATCAATTAAAGGAAAAAGGTGTTTTCCCCATAGGTTAATCGCTTTTTCTGCTCTTGCACTGGCCAGTTTTTTATGGTCGTGTTCATTCAAATCCTCAATTTTCAAATCGCTTCCCGGCTGGTTAATGCTGAAAAACAAATCTTCATCATGCGGATAAAGACCCCTTACCTGTAATCTCAAATCGATTTCATCTTCAATTGGCCGGATATCCTCTTTCCAATCCCATGGAAATTCCTTTTTCTGATATTTCCAGTCAAGATATGCCTCTTCCATTACTCCATGAATAAATTCACCAAACCATCTTTGAACAGGTTTGGAAGGAGGAAGTGTCCCTTTATTCTGATATCTGTACTGCAGTCCGCAGGTAATATAGGAAAGCAAATCTCCAGTTAAGCTATATTCAGGAATCATGTATGATTTTGATCTTGTAGGTAATTTCATAAGTATCTCCTCTAAATTAAATAGATTTCTTTAAAACCGATATAATTTTCATCTCTACTCCATCCAAGGGCAATATTTGGAATGTTAATATGCTGGTCCTTTATTGGATATCCTTCAATGGCATGACTGAGGCCAACCAATAATAAAACACTTTCCGCTCTTGAAAATGCAACAAAGTATAAACGTGTCAAGTCGTCAAATAATCTGTCTTTTTCACTTCTTTCACTTTCACCCAGTGTTGAATGTTTCCTGATATTGTCTTCAATTGTTTCTCTTTCTTTAATGGATTTCGGAAATCTCAACTTTTGAGTTTTAATGTTATTTGTTTTGAATTTAGAACCGACATCAACAATGACAAGAGGAAATTCAAGACCTTTTGACTGATGAATTGACAGTATATTGATTCTGTCATCAGGCAATGTTTCATATTGGGACTCATTAACTTTAACTCCGCCGCTAGATATAGGTACAAAAATATTCCAGATAGCTTCTAAAACGGAATCCCTTTCATCAATTGGGCTTTTAAATGAAATGTTGGAATGGTATTTATTGAAAAAGCCTGTTTGAGTAATTGATTTTGTAATCGCTTCGAGATATGCGACTCCCTCTACATCGCTTTGCAGAGGTTCTATCCAGGTTGTAAGCTTGTATGCAAGTTCCATTAGACTAACAATTCTTGGCCACTTTACTTCTTTTCCGTTTTCATCTGTTTCAGGATATGGGCGTCTGAGTTGCCAGCGGGTTACGAATGAATTCAAATCCATGGGACTTCTAGGTTCAGGATTGGACTTGATATATTCTTTAGCCTGCACTCTCCATCTATTCATATTATATTTTGCCAAATTAGGTATTGTCTTGTCGGTTTTCTGTATTCCTCCCTCAGGGTCAATGCACTCCAAAATCAATCCGCAAAATATGGCAACAATTTCAACATCCTGAAGGTCAATTCCTCTTGGATTGAATACTTCAATAGGATTTCTTGAATGTTTCAATATTTTTCTAAGATTATATAAAAATGAATTCGGACCGTTTTTCACTTCTTTAGGTGAAAAAGATAAAATTGCCACATCGGAAGGGGAACCGTATTCCTGGTCGAGTGTAAGGGTTATTTTTTCCACTTTCCTGCCTTCCTGAATGTTTTTCTGCTTGAGTTTCTGCAGTTCTGCAATGCTTATGTTTTTGTTGACTTTTTTGTAGTAGTCTTCGTTTAACACTTGCAGAACTTTTAATTTTACTTCTCCTTTATTTATTAGATTGTTGATCAGTTTTGCAAGGTCGTTTGCCAACATTTCAGGATTGTTTCTAAACATTCCTAAAATAGGCATTTTCTCCTTATCAAAATCGGGTGCAATAATTTTTGGTTTGTTTTCAACCCTTGCAAGTTGATAGTCCTTATCCAATTCTGCAAAATGGTTGCAGTGTTCTATAATATTTTCTGTTGAACGGTAGTTTGTCCTCAGATTAATCTCTTCAACTTCAATTCCTAAACGCTGATTAACGCGCTGCTTATAATTTGTGAATAAATCAACGGTAGCTCCTCTAAAACGGTATAGGGATTGATCATCGTCCCCGACAACGGTAATGCTTCCGTCATTTCTAATGGCAGATTCGGCAATGGTAAAGTAGATGTCTTCCTGAATTAGATTTGTGTCTTGATATTCATCAATAAGGACAATTTTAATATCACCTAAAAAGTCTTCAAATTGCCCTTCCTTGAGCTTTTCGAGAAAATTGTACTCAAGCATTGTAAAATCAATAGTATGTCTTTCGTTTAGAGTGTTTTCATATTCTTTTATACAGTCCAGGGCTACTTTAAATCCGCCTTCTGCCTGTTGATAAAGTTCATTAAAGTCAACTTGATCAAAATAGATTCTGTTTTTTATTTCAATGAGGATTCCACTTATTTTTGAAGGTTCTTCAAGTTTTTCCAGCCCTGTTAATTCCTTGAGAAATTCCAAAAGACTTTCATTTCGATATTTATTGTCTTTTAGAAGAATCTTCATCATTGCTGAAGTGCAGACGAACTCTTCGATAAGAACAGGCTGTGTTTCTCCGGGTTGCTTGTATTCTCTCAATAGTTCTTCGGCGATACTGTCTGTTGTACCTATGTAAATCTGGTTGAAATCAATTTTTTCAATTTCAACGATTTTTGCAATATCATCAAAGTCATCTTCATCTAATGAGCTGGTAAGATACTTTTTAATTTCATCTCCCCAACCTAAAATTCTTGAATATAACTCTTCTGCGGCTTTTCTTGTAAATGTTGTAGCTAATATTTCATTAGGATTAATTCCATCAACAAAAATGTATTTCAATATTTTAAGAACCATAACTGTTGTTTTCCCAGATCCAGGTCCTGCTACGATAAAAAGGGACTTGTAACTTTCGGATTGTATTGCTTTTTTCTGGTCTTCATTTGAAGAAATATCTCTTCCAAGGATATTTACTACAATGTCTTCAAATTCCTCATATGATATCATTTTTTCCCTCTAAATCTATAATAATTTATTTATATGTTTTAATTATTTATAAAGTCATTGAGAGAGCATTTGATGAGTATTCATAATATATTGGTTTTTTTGAAAGGGTAACTGTTATTAAATATAAAAAACATAATATTTTTATGGAAAATTTAATTTTTCCATAATATGCATAAATAGTTAGGAATATTATTTTCCTAACTTTATTATAATATTTCCTTATTTTTACTGAATTATTTTTAAAATCAACGAATATTTTAAATATTATAGTAGTTTAAAATATATTTGTTAATTTAATTGAGCTGTTATTATGTCTGAGCCTAACAATATTGATATGTTTAAAAATGATGTCCGATACAGGGATAATATTGCACATGTTGAGACAATACCGGCCAAAGAAGCTAGCTTTAAAAAAGTTGAAAATTTGAATGAAAAAATTGTTAGGTATTTGGATTCAAAAGGTGTTAGCCTATACAAACATCAGGCAGAAACATATGAAGCTATTAAAAATCATGAAAACGTCATAATAACAACTCCCACTGCTTCTGGAAAAACTCTTGCCTTTAATTTACCAATCATGGAAACAATGATTGATGATATGGAAGCGACTGCTCTTTATATTTATCCTGCAAAAGCCCTTTCAAATGACCAGTTGCACGTATTGGAAAATCTTGAAAGGGAACTTGAAATCGATATCAGTCCAAGGACTTATGATGGGGACACTCCAAGGGGAGAAAAAAAGGGTATTAGAGAAAAATCACGAATTGTTCTAACAAATCCATATCAATTGCATCTTATTTTGTCATGGCACCATCAATGGAGCCGTTTTTATAAAAATTTAAAGTATATTGTCATTGACGAATCACATTACTATAAAGGAGTATTCGGATCCAATGTAGCATTCTTAATTAAAAGATTAAAAAGAATTGCAAATTTTTACGGTTCCAATCCTCAGTTTATATTATCTTCGGCAACATTGGCCAATCCTTTGGAATTGGCCAACAGGCTAACCGGTGAGGAATTTACGTTGGTTGATGAAGATGCATCCCCAAGTGGTGAAAAGGATTTCATCATGTACAATCCTTTCAAAAATTACCGGAGAAACAAAGTCAATATGCAAAATGCACCTTCCGTTCACATGGAAACCGAAAGTATTTTCATATATATGATGTTGAAGGGAATTCAGACATTATGTTTTACAGTTTCAAGAAAAACCACAGAATTAATTGCCATGTGGGCTAAAAAGGACATGACTCAGATTAAAGGAAAATTGGCCCATAGGATTGCAGCCTATCGTGCCGGTTATCAGGCTCAGGAGAGGCGTGAAATCGAAGAGGGACTCAAAAGCGGCAAATATTTGGGAGTGACCTGTACAAACGCTTTGGAATTGGGCATAAATATCGGTTCACTTGATGCGGTAATTATTTCAGGTTATCCCGGCACCATGATTTCAACTTGGCAGCAATCAGGAAGAGCTGGAAGGAGCAATCAGAAATCTTTAGCAATATTGATAGCTTTCGAAAATCAGCTTGACCAGTATTTCATGAATAATCCTACATTTTTCTTTGACAAACCCCATGAAAACGCAATCATCGATTTGACAAATCCTATTTTGCAGGAAGCGCATATATTGTGTGCTGCTAAAGAACTGCCTTTAAAAAAAGGTGAAGTTAAAAAGTACTTTGGCGTCGATGAGGGTATTCTTGATGAACTTGTGTCTAAAAAGGATTTGCATAAGAATATTCGCGGAGACTACATGTATCCTTATGATGACAATCCTGCACTTGACCATTCCCTTGACCAGATTTCAGGTCAGGAATTCAAGGTAATGAACAATGGAAGACTGTTGGAAACAATGGAAAGGTCTCAGGTTTATAGGGAAGCTCATGAAGGAGCCATTCTGATTAATAAGGGAGATACCTATGTTGTCAATAATGTTAATCTGAAAAGCGGGTTTGTTAATGTAAGCCAGAAAACCGTTGATTATCATACGATGGTTTTAAATAAAACAGAAATCACAATTGAAAAGAAACTCTCCAAAACAAAATATGGTGATTTGACAATTCACTTTGGTGAGCTGACGGTCAGTGAAGATTACTTCAAATATAAAAAAATGCACTTTTCAAAACCTATTGGAACTTATCCTCTTGATTTGCCTCCTTTAAAATTCAGAACTAAAGGATTATGGTTTACCATTCCAAAACAGGTCCAGGACACACTTGAAGATATGTTTCCGAATGAAGAGGAAGTGTTTGCTGGAGGCCTTCATGGTGCAGAGCACGCTTTAATCGGACTTTTCCCACTTCACACAATGTGTGATAGGTTTGATATTGGTGGTCTTTCAACTAATTATCATGATGACACTCAGGAAGCTACAATATTTATTTATGATGGTTATGAAGGTGGAATAGGAATTACAGAAAAGGCAGTGGATGTTTTTGTAGATTTG